>JBGSWT010000392.1:0-8204 GCA_041751815.1 Pseudonocardiaceae bacterium | reverse complement strand
GCGCAGGCGGCGCGGCTGCGTGAGCACGTGACCGCGCACCCCGAGCTGGGCTCGCCGGACGTGGCCTATTCGCTGGCCACGACCCGGGCGACGTTCGAGCATCGAGCCGTAGTGTTCGGTGAAGACCGCGAGAAGTTATCTGAGGGACTTGACGCACTGGCACGGGGCGATACCGCGACCAACGTGATTCAAGGAGTGGCCGGAGGGAGGCTCGCGTTCCTGTTCGCTGGTCAGGGCAGCCAGCGGCCGGGAATGGGCCGCGAGCTGTACGAATGCTTCCCGGTGTTCGCGCAAACCTTGAATGAGGTGTGCGGACATCTGGATGCACATCTCGACCGGCCTTTGCAGGAGATCATGTTCGCCGCTGAGGGATCACAGGACGCGAGGCTGCTCGACCAAACAGGTTTCACGCAGCCCGCATTGTTCGCCTTCGAGGTCGCCATGTACCGATTAGTCGAGCAGTGGGGTCTGACTCCGGATTTTTTGATGGGGCACTCGATCGGCGAGCTGGCCGCTGCCCATGTGGCGGGGGTCTTGTCCGTGGCGGACTCCTGCACGTTAGTAGCGGCGCGCGCTCGGCTGATGCAGGCGCTGCCCGCTGGTGGGGCGATGGTGTCACTGCGGGTCACCGAGGAGGAAGTACTACCTCTCTTGGCGAGTCATGCGGGCGAGGTGAGCATTGCCGCGATCAACGGTCCCCATTCGCTGGTGATCTCCGGTGATGAAGCTGCCGTCCTGGGGAGCGCGGCGCTGTGGGAAGGCAAGGGTCGGAAAGCAAAGCGGCTACGAGTCAGCCACGCGTTCCATTCTTCGCGCATGGACGAGATGCTAGAGGAATTCGATCAGACTGCGGCTGGCCTGTCGTACCGGCCGCCGAAAATCCCGCTCGTCTCCAACCTCAGCGGCGAAATTGCCACAGTCGAACAGGTGTGCTCGGCGGAGTACTGGGTACGGCACGTACGTGAGTCGGTAAGGTTTCTCGATGGTATGCGTCGGCTCGCGACCGAGGGTGTCACCACATTCCTCGAATTGTGTCCTGCTGGGGTGCTGTCCGCGATGGGTCAGAGCTGCCTTCCCGAAGGCGCCACAGCGGTATTTGCGCCCACAGCCCGTGCCGGCAGGAATGAACAGCAGGCGCTCATGATGGCCATGGCGCAGATCTACGTCGGGGGTGCCGTCCTCAATTGGGAATCGGTTATCAGGGCGGAAGCCGCCCGGCAAGTGGAGCTACCGACGTATGCCTTCCAGCGACAGCGGTACTGGCTGCCACCGGTCGTTGACACAGGAAGCATTGCTGCCGCCGGCCTGGCCACGATCGACCACCCGCTGTTGGGCGCGGCGGTCGAACTGCCCGGCAGCGATGGGTTCGTGTTCACGGGCCGACTGTCCGCACAGACCCATCCCTGGCTTACCGACCACGTTGTAATGGACACGATACTTTTTCCGGCCACGGCTTTTCTGGAATTGGCACTGCACGTCGGCCAGCAGGTCGGATGCGACCAGGTAACGGAGCTCACCCTGGAGGGTCCGCTCGTGCTACCGGACCGCTGTGGGATCCATTTGCGGCTGGTCGTGGACGGACCCGACGAGTCGGGCCGACGGTCGTTGACTGTCTACTCCCGACTGGAGGACACCTCTTCAGATATCTCATGGACACGCCATGCCAGTGGCGTTCTCAGCCCCGCTGGGTTGACAAAATTGGACACTACCGAGGTGTGGCCGCCCGCGGGGGCGGTCGCCGTGCAGATTGATGACTTGTATGATCGGTTGGCGAAGCATGCTTTCCGCTACGGTCGTCGGTTCCAAGGCATCCGAGCTCTGTGGAGGCGTGCCGACGAGATCTTTGCCGAGGTGCAACTCGACGACGAGTTGATGGTTAGCGTTGACTCGTTTGCAGTGCATCCGGTCCTCCTGGACGCTGCCCTGCACGCCGTGCTCGCCGAGAACTTGGCGAAACCGGAAGACAGGGAACGTGTCACACTTCCGTTCTCGTGGCGCGGGGTACGGCTGTATGCGGCAGGTGCCTCGACGTTGCGCGTGCGGGTCTCCCCGATCGGAAAGGATGCCGTGACACTCGCGGTCGCCGACGGCACAGGACGGTCGGTGGCCTCGATCGATTCGCTGGTGATGAGGCAAGTCTCCAGGGAACAACTCATCAGGGCCAGCGCCCGAAGCGCCGGCTCGCTGTTCCTTATGCGCTGGGGATCGGTGCCGCCGTCCCGCGCGGTGGCGTCACCGGTGCACTGTTGGGCCTTCCTCGGTGATGACGGCCTAGACCTGACCGAGGTGTTCGAGTCTGGCGAGATACCTTTCACGACGCATCCGAACCTGCGTTCGCTGGACGATTCTCTCGCCACAGCCGCGACCGCCCCGGATGTGGTTTTCGTGTCGTGCGTTGCCGGATCCACTGATGTGCCGGCGTCGGTACGGAAGGCTACTCATCGGGCACTGGTGCTGGTGCAGGAGTGGCTTGGAAATGAACGGCTTGCATCTTCTCGCCTGGTAGTCCTCACTAGCGGCGCAGTCGCCACCAGAGCGGACGAGGACGTGACAGATCTGGGCGGCGCGGCCGTGTGGGGACTGATCCGTACCGCTCAATCGGAGAACCCTGGCCGGTTCATCCTGGTGGACATTGACCGGCAGCTAGCGTCTCACCGGGTCCTGCCGGTGGCATTGGCGTCCGATGAATCCCAGTTGGCAGTGCGCCACGGCATTGTGCACCGTCCCAGGCTGGCTCGAGCAGGATCGCTGAGCTCGGCCAAGCCCGCTCGTGAGTGGGATCAACAGGGTACTGTCCTGATCACGGGTGGCACCGGAGCGCTGGGCGGGTTGCTCGCCCGCCACCTTGTGGTCCGGCATGACGTCAGCAATCTGCTGCTGCTGAGCCGTCACGGACTCAAGGCGCAAGGTGCCGCCGAATTGACAGCCGACCTCATCGGACTCGGCGCCAACGTCACAGTGGTCGCGTGTGACGCGGCCGATCGAGATGCGCTCAGACAGGTCCTCGCTCAGGTGCCGGCCGAGCATCCGCTGACCGCGGTGGTTCACGCAGCCGGCGTCCTGGACGACGGCACTATCAGCACGTTGACGCCGCGGCGACTCGACCAGGTGCTGCGGGCAAAGGTCGACGTCGCGGTGAACCTGCACGAACTCACCGCGGGGCTAGAGCTGTCGGCGTTCGTGCTGTTTTCCTCCATCATGGGCATGCTGGGCGGTCCGGGGCAGGCGAACTACTCGGCGGCGAATGCGTTCCTGGACGGCCTGGCAGTCCAGCGCCAGACGGCCGGACTGCCCGCCCTGTCGTTGGCCTGGGGCCTGTGGGCTGACCACAGCGGTATCGTCAGTGGTCTCACCCAGATCGACATCGCACGCATGGGGCGCTTCGGTCTCGCCCCGCTGCCTGTCGAGCACGGCCTGGCGCTGTTCGACGCGGCCCTCACTGCGGACAAGGCGGTACTGGCGCCGGTCCGGCTGAACCTGTCCACGCTTGGCGCCCATGCTAAGGCGCTGCCAACGGTGCTCCGTGACCTGGTTCAGGTCCCTGACTCGCGGGCCGGAGTGCCTGGCACCGCTGAGGTCTCGCTGCGTCAACGCCTGGCCGGCTTGTCCGACGCCGAGCAGGACCAAGCCATGTTGGCGTTCATCCGCGCCCAGGTAGCGGCGGTGCTCGGCTACAGCACACCGGAGACGATTGAACCCGGACGCGACTTGTGGGAGCTCGGGTTCGACTCGCTGGCCGTGTTGGAGTTGAACAACAAGTTGAACGTCGCCAGCGGGCTACGCCTGCCGCCCACGCTGGTCTTCGACTACCCGACGTCGGCCGCACTGGCCGCGCAGCTGCGCGCGCGGATATGCGACGTGTCGACGGCATCCGGTGACCTGACCGGCCGGTCGATACTCCCGGAACTCGACAAGCTGGAGGCTGCTCTCACTACCGCGACACTAGATGAAGAAATGCGCGAGAAGCTGACCATACGGCTGCGAACCATCTGGTCGATCTGGAACAACAAGCATACACCAGTCTCACGAAGCTGACACAGCGATGATTACGGGGTTGCGTCGACGGGCACGAACGCCGCGTCCGGTGAACAACGACCTGGGGAGAGTTGGAAGGGTCATGACGATGAGTAAAACCACACCGCTGCAACCGGACCGGATCGGACAATTCTACGGCCAGCTCGGTGACCTGTTCGCCGAACTGCTGGGCCCGAACCTGCACTACGGGTACTGGCCTGATTCCTGCGAGCACGACTCGTTCCGCCTGGCCGTCGAGCACCTGACGGATTTGATGATAGAAAAAGTCCAGGCCGGACCGGAACATCGGGTTCTTGACGTGGGCTGCGGAATAGGCGGGCCGGCGATCCGGCTCGCCCGCGCGACCGGCGCGGCGGTCACCGGCATCACGGTCAGCGCCAGGCAAGTCGAGCTGGCCACCGCGCGGGTATCGGCCGATGGAATGGGTGAGCAGGTACGCATCCAGTACGCCAATGCGATGGACCTGCCGTTTCCCGCCGACTCGTTCGACACGGCCTGGGCGCTGGAATCGATCTTCCACGTGCCGGACCGGCGCCGCGCGCTCGAGCAGCTGGCCAGGGTGGTCCGGCCGGGCGGGCGACTTGTCCTTACCGACTACTTCCAGCGGATACCAGTTCGTGCCGACCGCAAGCCGTTGATCGACGCTTTTCTTACGAATTCGCTGATCAGTTCATTGCCGAGGATTGACGAATACCGCCACATCCTGCACGACTCCGGGTTCCGATTAGAGGAGGCCACTGACCTTACCGAACGAAGTCTGCGGACCAGCGCCCGACGTTTAGTGGAAGAAGTGCATCGAAATCGGCGGGCATTCGAACAGCGGCTCGGTCCCGATAACACGGACATTTTCGTCTACCACCTGACTAGTGTTGCTGAGGCCGACGAAATCGGCTATCTGATCCTCGTCGCGACGCGGGCCACTGTTATAAGGAGGAAACCTCATGAGTAGTACGCCTGATGCCACTGTGCCGTTGGACGCCGACCGTGCGTCGGTCGCATACGCCGGTCACGCCGTCGTCGTCGGCGGCGGCATGGCCGGCTTGCTGGCCGCTCGGGTGCTCGCACACCATTTCGAGCAGGTGACGCTTGTCGAGCGTGACGAGCTGACGGACAGTGCGAAGCCCCGCAAGGGTGTCCCGCAGGGACGCATGCTGCATGTGCTGCTGCCCCGAGGTCGGCGGATCGTGGAGCGGTTTTTTCCCGGCTTCGGTCAGGAGTTGGGGGCAGCCGGGGCGGTGTCCTTGCGTGTGCCCACCGACGCGCTCATTCTGACCCGCGCCGGCTGGCTGGACCGGCGGGCCGACGGGTGGCCGCTGCTGTCGGCCAGCCGACCGTTGTTTGAGTGCGCAGTTCGTCGGCGGCTGAGGCAACTGCCCGGCGTGACGATCCTCGACCACCACGACGTGCCGTCGCTACTCACACCGCGTGGTGGTCGGGGGGTCACCGGAGTGACGTTACGTCCGCTTGATGACGCAGGCGGCACCCAGCAGCTCGCCGCTGACCTCGTCGTCGATGCCAGCGGTCGCGGCTCCCGCAGCCCGGTTTGGCTCTCTGAAGCCGGCTATCCCGTGCCCACCAAGACACACGTCGACGCCGACGTCGCGTACGCCTCCCGGATCTACCGCATTCCGGACGGTTTCAGCGCGGACTGGCAGCTGGTGATGCTGGCCTCCCAGGCGCCGTCGATACCGCGCACCGGCTATCTGTTCCCCATCGAGGACGGCCAGTGGATGGTGACGCTGATGGGGGCCGCTGGTCAGCACCCGCCGACCGATGAGGACGGCTTCGCCGCCTTCACCCGCAGCCTGCGCCACCCGATCATCGCCGACGCACTTGCGGCGGCCGAGCCGGCCACCCCGACCCGAGGCTACCGCGGTACCGCCAACCGGCTGTCGCACTACGAGCGCATGATCCGCTGGCCGGAGCGGTTCGTCGTGCTCGGCGCGTCCTTCTGCATTCCGCGGGCTCAGCGGGGCTATTGGGGCGTCGATAACCCCGCTGAGCCCGCTCAATGCGTTATGCCCGGATCAGCAGCACCCGCAGCAGGGCGCCCATTAGCGCTGCGGCGTTCTGGGCGGCGGCGAGCAGCTCCTGATGGTCCAGCACTGCCCCGTCAAGGCCGGCGGCGAGATTGGTGACCAGTGAGATGCCCAGCACCTCGGCACCCTCAGCGCGGGCGGCGATGGCTTCCAGCACGGTGGACATCCCGACCAGGTCAGCTCCCAGTACGCGCAACATGCGGATCTCCGCCGGAGTCTCGAAGTGCGGGCCGGGCACTCCGGCGTAGACGCCCTCGACCAGGCTCGGGTCGATCTCCCTGGCCAGCGAACGCAACCGGGGCGAGTAGGTGTCGGTGAGATCCACGAACCGCGGTCCCACCAGCGGGGAGGTCGCGGTGAGGTTGAGGTGATCAGAGATCAACACCGGTTGACCGACCTCGAGCCCCGCAGCGATACCGCCGGCGGCGTTGGTGAGCACCACCGCCCGGACACCCGCCGCGCAGGCGGTGCGCACCCCATGCACCACCTGGGCCAGTCCACGTCCTTCGTAGCTGTGCGTGCGACCGAGCAGTACCAGGATGCGCCGACCGTCCAGCAGTACCGACCGCACCGTTCCGACCTGGTCGGCGACCTGGGGCTCGGCGAACCCGGGTACCGCGCTGAACGGGATCTCGACGGTAGGGGTACCCAGCGCGTCGGCCGCGGGATGCCAGCCGCTGCCCAGCACCACGGCGATGTCATGCGCGGACGCACCGGTGCGCTGGGCGAACACGGCCGCTGCTTCCTGGGCGATCTGCGCCGGATCAGTCACGATGGGAAGCCTAGGGTGATCAGATTCCCAGGGTGAACCCCGCCACTACCGGCTCGAACAGTTTCGTGCGCCCGGCGCCCTCTCGCTCGGTCGGGACGGTCACAGACAGCACCCACAAAGCCGATTGAGCAGGTACTAGCCGCAGGTAGGTGGTTCGGCGCAGCTCGCCGCCCTCCTGAGTCCGGAAGGTGGCGTCGAGCGCCCCCGCGGACAACCTCTGCCGCTGGGTCTCGACGAGCTCGGGCACCCCCTGCGCCAGTCTGCGCAGGTAGTTGGTCAAGTACTGGTCTCCTCCAACGTCGGTGGGGGACACGCCGGTGACCCGCTCCACGGCGATGACCTCTGAGCCGTCGGGTGAGACGAAACGCATCACGGTGCTCGGATTGTTGCCCAGCGTCCGCTGCTCGCGAAACTCCGGCCAGCCCTGCGGCACGTTGACGGTGAACCGGACCGGTCGCGAGCCGTTGGGCTCCGTTATCTGAAGCACACGAGGTATCAGCACGGCGTCGCCGGTGCGGGTTCCCACTGCAGCCGGAGCTTCCAGGGACGGCAGGGGCGGCCTGCCGGCTGAGACGCGGGTGAGGGCGAAAGCGGTGATCGCAGTGCCGAGGAACAGCAACACGGCCAGCGTCCACACCACCATTCGCCGTCCGGCGCCGGTGTTGTCGACTCGGTGTGCCGCCGCCGGGGTCTTGCCATTGGACGCGACCGGGAAGGGCAGCGGGCCTGGATCCGCGGCGAGCTGCCCGGTCTGTCGGCGCGGCGTTTCGGGTGCTTGCCGGCTGCGTTCCGGGGCCCTCGTCGGGGCGCTTTCCGGGGTGGTTATCGGGGTGTGCGTTGCGGTGGGGGCCGGGCGCGGGGCAGGCTCGGTGTCAGTCGGCTCGGGGGGTGCGCCGAGTAGCTGGCGCACCTGAGACAGCGGCATCCGGCGCGCTGGATCCTTGACCATCAGCCCGTTGATCACCTCGGCGAGCGGCCCAGAACACGATGGCCTGGGCACCTCGTCCTGCACCACGGAGGCGACGGTGGCCATCGCAGTGCCCGCGTCGTACGGGGGTCTGCCCTCGACTGCGGAGAACAGTGTCGCGCCGAGTCCCCACAGGTCCGCCGCCGGACTGACCGGACTGCCGGAAGCGATCTCCGGGGCGATGTAGGCGGGGGAGCCCAGCATCAGACCCGTCGCGGTCAATGTCTGATCGGCCGGATTGCGGGCGATCCCGAAGTCGGTGAGCTTGATCCGGCCGTCGTGTGCCACCAGCACATTGCCGGGTTTGACGTCCCGATGTGTGATGCCCGCCGCGTGCGCGGCCTGCAGCGCTGCTGCCACCGCTGCCCCCACGGCGATCACCTGCCGCGGC
>JBGSWT010000391.1:0-2930 GCA_041751815.1 Pseudonocardiaceae bacterium | reverse complement strand
CCTGGAGGGTGGCATGACCAACGGAGAGGTGCTGCGGGTCCGGGTGGCGATGAAACCGATCTCCACCGTGCCGAAAGCGCTGGCCACGGTGGATGTCGCCACCGGGGAGGCGGCCATCGCGATCAACCAGCGCTCCGACGTGTGTGCGGTACCCGCAGCGGGCGTGGTGGCCGAGGCCATGGTCGCGCTGGTGCTCGCCGACGCCGCGCTGGAGAAGTTCGGCGGTGATGCGCTGCCCGAGACCATCCGCAACGCCCGCGCGTATGTCGACACCTACCGGCAGCGCTGACCGGTTGACATGATGAGCGGACCTATCCTGATCCTCATCGGCCCTCCGGGCTCTGGGAAGAGCACTGTCGGTCGACTCGCGGCGGCCGAGCTGAGTGTCTCGTTTCGCGACTTCGACGACGACCTAGAAAATGAGTGTGGACTGCCGGCTGGTGAACTGGTGGTCAAGCTGGGTAGAGAGAGATTCGGTGCGGTCGAGAGCAGCCTTATCGGCGCTGTTCTTGCAGAACATCCGGGCGTGCTGGCTCTGGGTGGTGGCACGCCGCTGAATCCCGAAATCCAAGAACAACTGAAGCCGTTCCACACGGTATTCCTCGACGTGGAGCTGGATGAGCTGCTCCGCCGGGAGGGATTGGTTCCGCTGCACCCGTGGCTGCTTCCGCATCCTCGGGCGCATCTCCGGCAACTACTCGCGCAACGACGTCCGGTCTATGAAGCAGTGTCGAAAGCCGTGGTGCCCACGACTGGCCGTTGCGCGCAGGAGGTAGCGACAGAGGTGCTCTTGACCTTGCACAAGTGACTTCGGGCGCATTGATGTGACAGGCGGAAGGAGTGGGATGAGCGAGAGCGCCGGATCGGGGCCGGCCGGTGACACCGAACCGCTGCGGATCCGGGTAGCGACGTCACAGCCCTATGACGTCGTCGTCGGGCGGTACCTGCGGGGGGAACTGCTGGCCGCGGTGGGCAGCGGAGCTGTGGCGATCATGCACCAGCCGATCATGGCTGAGCTGGCAGAGTCGCTGCGCAGCGTGCTGGAGTTCACAGGTGTGGACGCTTACCGCATCGAGGTGCCTGACGCCGAGGACGGCAAGACGCTGTCGGTGGCGGGATTCTGCTGGGACGTGCTGGGCAAAGTCGGTCTGGACCGCACCGGCACCGTGGTAGGTCTTGGCGGGGGGGCGACCACTGATCTCGCCGGGTTCGTCGCCGCCAATTGGCTGCGGGGGGTCCGGGTGGTGCAGGTACCCACGACCCTGCTGGCGATGGTGGATGCCGCTGTGGGCGGTAAGACCGGGATCAACACCGACGCCGGCAAGAACCTGGTCGGCGCATTTCATGAGCCCGCCGCGGTGCTGGTGGACCTTGCGACCCTGCAGACCCTGCCCCGAGCCGAACTCGTCGCCGGAATGGCCGAAGTGGTCAAGGCGGGGTTCATCGCCGATCCGGTGATCCTGGAGCTGATCGAGGCCGACCCAGCCGCCGCGCTGGATCCGTTCGGCCCGGTGTTGGAGGACCTCATCGCCCGGGCCATCCGGGTGAAGGCCGACGTCGTGGCCGACGACTTGAGAGAATCTTACCGACGTGAGGTGCTCAACTACGGGCATACTCTGGGCCACGCCCTGGAGCGTCGGGAGAGCTACCGGTGGCGCCACGGCGCTGCGGTGAGCGTCGGCATGGTCTTCGCGGCCGAGCTGGCCCGGCTCGCCGGACGGCTCGACGATGCCATCGTGGCGCGGCATCGTGCGCTGCTCAGCTCGCTCGGTCTGCCCACCAGCTACGACGCCGACGCACTGCCGGACCTGCTCGAGGGAATGCGTAACGACAAGAAGACTCGGTCGGGGGTATTGCGTTTCGTGGTCCTCGACGACCTGGCGAAACCTGGGCGGCTGGAAGATCCGGACCCGGAACTGCTCGCCGCAGCCTACGCCGCGGTGGCCAGTGGGACGGAAAGCTCACGGTGAAGGTGCTGGTGCTCAACGGGCCCAATCTGGGCCGGCTCGGGACCCGCGAGCCCGACGTCTACGGCACGGCCAGTTACGGCGACCTGGTGGCCCTGTGCCAGCGGGCCGGAGCCGAGCTTGGGCTCGAGGTGGACGTTCGGCAGACCGACCATGAGGGCGTCATGATGAGCTGGCTGCACGAAGCCGCCGACACTCGGACCCCGGTGGTGCTCAACGCCGGGGCGTGGACGCATTACTCGATCGCGGTCCGGGACGCCGCTGCTGAGCTGCCGGTGCCGCTGGTGGAAGTGCACATCAGCAATGTGCACGCGCGCGAGCCGTTCCGGCACCACAGCTACATCTCGGCCATCGCCTCCGGAGTGATCGTCGGTCTGGGTGTCGACGGTTACCCGCTCGCGCTGCGCTGGATCGCCGGTCGCGCCAGTACCTGAAGTCGCTCCGCCGAGCACGGGCGTTCGCTACCGTCGGGCACATGTCCCCTCCTCGGCGCCGTGCGGCGCTTCGCGAGCGGTTACGCGAGCGGCAACTCGACGCGCTGCTGGTCACCGGTCTGCTCAACGTCCGCTATCTCACCGGATTCACTGGCTCATCCGGGGCCCTGCTGGTGCACGCTGAGGGTGACGAGCGCAGCGTGTTCGCCACCGACGGCCGCTACCGCACGCAGTCGCAGCGCCAGGTGCCGGATCTGTGCCGGGTGATCGACAGGTCCGGCCACCTGCGGTTGGCCAGGGAAGCCGCCGAGGCGGGAATCGGCCGGCTGGGTTTCGAGAGCCATGTGGTGACGGTGGACGGGCACGCCGCCCTCGCGAAGGTCACTGGTGCCGAGCGGCTGGTCGCCGTCTCGCGGCTGGTGGAAGTGCTGCGGCTGATCAAGGACGATACCGAGGTCGCCGCGCTGCGCGCAGCCTGCGCGGCCGCCGACACCGCCCTGGCCGCGCTACTGGCTGACGGTGGGCTGCG
>JBGSWT010000390.1:0-2350 GCA_041751815.1 Pseudonocardiaceae bacterium | reverse complement strand
GCTGCGGGATGCGGTGCCGGCCGATCCGTGGGACAACCCGGAGTGTTGGCCGGTGTGGCGGCAGCTGCTGTCGCATGTGCTGGCGGTCACCGACCCGGGCGCGGGGCGGGACCTCGACCAGGTCCCCGACGAGGTGTCCTGGCTCCTCGACCGCGCCGCCTCCTACCTGCACACCCGGGGGGAACTCCGAACAGCGCGGCCACTGCTCGACCGCGCCCACGCTCTCTACCGTGCCCGGCTCGGCGACGACCACCCCGACACCCTGACCACCGCCAACAACCTCGGACACGTGCTGTTCGAGGTGGGGGAGTATGCGGCGGCCCGCGCCCTGTGCGAGGACACCCTAACCCGGCGCCGTCGGGTACTGGGCGACGACCACCCCCACACCCTGACCTCCGCGAACAACCTCGGACACGTGCTGTCCAAGGTGGGGGAGTATGTGGCGGCCCGCGCCCTGGGCGAGGACATCCTCACCCGGAGCCGCCGGGTTCTGGGCGACGACCACCGCGACACCCTGACTTCCGCCCACACTCTTGCCGTCGTGCTGTCCGATGTGGGGGAGTATGCGGCGGCCCGCGCCCTGGGCGAGGACACCCTTACCCGGCGGCGCCGGGTTCTGGGCGACGATCACCCCCACACTCTGATCTCCGCCCACGACCTCGCTGCCGAAGAACCGCGTCGGTGACTCCGGGGCGAGTTGGCTGGCCATGTCGGCCGGGAGAGTGTCACTGGTCGCCCCATACCCGACGGTGCACCGTCCTGTCCACCGTTGGCAGCGCGGGCCGTATGTGCAATAGCCCGTGCAATTCCTCTCCGTCGCAATAGCCGTGTTGTCGTTATCAATTTCGATCCCCCGTCGCTCGGCTCGGCTTGTGTGGCCACGCCGACTCCTGGTGACGGTGAGTCGTCAGTTTGTGACTGAAAGTCAAATGCATATGTCGGCAAGGTAACGGTCGCGGTGCGTGGCACTGTGACCGGTTGCGTCTTGGGGTGTCACTGGGGTGTCACTTCGTGAGTCGGACTTCACAAAATGTCCCGGGTGGGCCACGATCAGCGGCGACGATCACTGCGACGGCCTTTGAGGATGTGACGGATGAGTCGTGAGGACCGACCAGGTGAGGGCAACGTTGTGTTGCGGACGTTGCTGGACGAGGCGCGGATGAGTAATGCCGCGCTGGCGCGGGCGGTGGTGGCTGCGGGTGCGGAGGAGGGGATGCATCTGGGTACGGGTGTCAGTGCGGTGCGGCGGATGGTGGAGGGGTCCCAGCCGCGGTGGCCGGTGCCGCGGTTGGTCGCGAAGGTGCTCTCGCGGAGGCTGCGCCGTGAGGTCGGTGTCACCGGGTGTGGGTTCGCCGACCGCAACCCCACACCGAACGATCTCTGCGACGGTCTGGTCTGTTCTGCGACACTGGACGGCACGGTCCGTACAGTCGTGGAGTTGGCGGGACAAGATATGAACCGACGCAGGTTCCTGTTGGGCTCGTCGTTCAGCGCGGCGGCGTTCTCGCAGCCGGCGCTGTTCGCCGTGACGGTGCCTCCGGGTGCGGAGAGCGCCGCTCGGCACGGGGGCGTGCGGGTGAGCATGGTCGAGGTGAACCTGCTCACCGACCATGTCACCAACCTGCGTCGGCTCGATCATCAGTACGGGGCGGGGTGGATGCGGGAGCAGGTGGTCTCGCTGCTGTATCGGGAGGCTGATCAGCTGCTGCACACCAGCTACTCGGACAAGGTCGGCAAGGCGCTGCTGATCGCGGTCGCGCAGGCCACCAAGCTCGCCGGCTACACCGCGGCCGACGTAGGCCGGCACGCGCTGGCGCAGCGCTACTTCGTGCAGGCGCTGGACCTGGCGATGGCGGCGGGTGATCGGTGCTATGCCGCCGCCGTGCTCGGCGAGATGAGCTCGATGACCGTGCAGATCGGGCAGAACGCGCTTACCGAACACGATCGGCTCCAGCACGGGCGCCAGGCGGTGGCGCTGGCCCGGGCCGGACTGGCCGTCACCCAGGGTACGACCACCCCAGCGAACGCAGCCGTGCTGCACATGCTGGAGGCAAAGGGTTTCGCCCTTGTCGGCGACGCCCGCGAGACACACCGGGCGATCCTGGCGGCCCAGCGGTCCTACGAGTCGGTATGTCCCGATGAGGAGCCGCCGTGGATGGGCAACTACACCGAAGCCCAGTTCGCCGCCAACCTGGGCAAGATCTACAGCCTCCTTGGTGAGGCCGAGCAGGCCATCAAGCTGTGCACCACCGCGGTGCACGACTACGAACCCTGGCGGGTCCGTCACCGCTGCTTCGCCCAGACCGACCTTGCCGGCGCCCACCTGCTGGGCAACGACCGGGAGCAGGCC
>JBGSWT010000389.1:0-2316 GCA_041751815.1 Pseudonocardiaceae bacterium | reverse complement strand
GGCGGCTGGCTGGTCCGCCGGGCCGGGTGGCCCGAGCGTGTCCTGTGCCTGCTGGCTGCGTTGTTGCTGCTCTACTTGGAGCCGGCGGCGATCGCCGTCGGCGGTGGACTGCTGGCTGCTGCCGTCGCGATCCACCTGCTGACATCGCGTGGAGGTAATGGATGACGCTGCACCGATCTGCGTGGACGTTGCTCGTCGCCGCCTTGACCGTCACCAGCCTGGTGGCCTGCGGTGGCCGCCAGCAGACCGCTACCCCAGGTGACGGAACGGGCTGTGAGATCACCGAGCAGCGCCGGATCGCCATCGCCACCGGCAACACCGGTGGCGTCTACTACGTGCTCGGCGGTGGCTTGGCCGAAGCGGTGAGCGCTAGCACCGGCGGCGACCTCAAGGCCACTGCCGCTGAGACCGGAGCCTCGGTGCAGAACATCCAGCAGCTCGTCGCGGGTAACTACCAGGTGGCGTTCTCGCTGGCCGATACCGCCGCCGATGCAGTGAACGGGACCGGGGCCTTCGCGGGCAGCCGGCAGCCGATCAACGCACTGGCCCGGCTCTACCCCAACTTCAGCCAGGTCGTGGTCCGCGCCGACGCCGACATCACCACCCTGGCCGATCTGCGCGGCAAGCGGGTCTCAACCGGGTCACCGAAGTCCGGCACCGAAGTGATCGCCAACCGGATGCTGCAAGCTGCGGGACTGGACCCGGCCACGGATCTCGCTGCCCAGCGGCTCGACATCGGCACCAGCGTGGACGGGATGAAAGACGGCACGATCGACGCCATGTTCTTCTCCGGTGGGCTGCCCACCCCCAACATCACCGACCTGTTCACCAGCCTCGGTGACCAGGTGCGGTTGCTGGACACGTCTGCCGTCCTGGACGCATTGCGTGGGATCAACCCCGTCTACGACGTCGCCACAATCCCCGCCGCGACCTACCCGGGCGCGACCGACACCCCGACCATCGTGGTGCCCAACCTGCTGGTCGTCCCGAAAAGCCTGGACGGCCCCACCGCATGCGTGCTGACCACAACGCTCTTCGAGCGCAAGGCCGACCTGGTCGCGATCAACCCGGCCGCTGAGGACATCACCCTGCAGCAGTCCCGCAACACCGGCCCGGTTCCCCTGCATCCCGGCGCCAAGCAGGCCCTCGACACCCTAGGCGCGCCCTAACCCCACCCCACCCGGCGTGTCCGCTTCCGCTGCACGCGGTGTACGTCATCTGTGCACAGGCCTGGCACGAAGCGCAGGACAGCGGATGACAGCGCATGACTCAGACCAACTCGATGCCGTCCCAGCGCAGGCAGCGCCAGCCGTCGTCATCGGCCTCCAGCAGCACGGTCGCGGCATTGGGCAGGTAACGCGGTTCGGCGAACGCCCCGTCGACGTTGCTCGCCAGCGCCGCGATGGCCAGTCGAGTCGCGGCGCCGTGGCTGACCAGCACTGCGGTGCCATCAGAGTGGGTCGCGCGGATCGTCGCGACGTCGGTGAGGTATCGATCCAGCACCTGGCTGCCCGACTCGCCGCCAGGCGTCGCCGCCTGCAGGTCACCGCAGTGCCATGCGAGGTACACCTCGTGCAGCCTGCGATGGTCCTCCGGCTGCTGCCGTCCCTCCAGATTCCCGATGGCTACCTCATGTACGCCATCAAGGACCTCCGCAGTCAGACCGTGCAGCGCCGCGATCGGCTTCGCGGTCTGCTGGGCGCGCAATGCCCGGCTGGCATACACCGCAACCACGGCTTCGTCGGCCAGCTGCTGGGCCAGCTCGGCGGCTTGCCGGTGGCCCTCTTCGGTCAACGGGTGCCCCGGCAGGCGAGTGTCCAGGATGCCCTCGGCGTTGGCCGTGGTCTGCCCGTGCCTGGCCAGTACAAGGCGCAGCGGCGTCATGCACTCTGCCCGGCGCGCACCGCGGTGAGCCATTCCCGGGCCGCGGTGAACCCGGCCGGGTCCGGACCGGACCGGGATGCTCCACCGATTCGAGGGTAGGAGCCGAGGAAGCGCACCCAGGTGCACCGTCGATACAGCTCCGCCAGTGCGTCCCCGATGGCGTCCTCGACGATATGACCCTCGCAGTCCAGGAAGAACTGGTACTCGCCCAGTTTGCACTTCATCGGGCGGGACTCGATCCGGGTGAGGTTGATCCCGCGCAGGGCGAACTCGGCGAGCACTTCGAGCAGCGCCCCGGGCCGGTCGACGGCCACCGTGACCAGTGAGGTGCGGTCCGTGCCGGTGGGCGGCGGCATCGCTCCCGGATGGCGCAACAGCAGGAAACGGGTCTGCGCGTCGTCTTGGTCGTGCACCCCGCTAGCCAGCTCAACC
>JBGSWT010000388.1:0-5971 GCA_041751815.1 Pseudonocardiaceae bacterium | reverse complement strand
GACGACGGCCGCACCAGCAGCCGCGAACGCCCGGGCGACACCGCCGCCGAGGCCGCCACCGGCGCCGGTCACCACGGCCACGGTCCCGCTTAGATCCATGCCATCACGCTTACTCCGTGCGGGCAAACCGGACCACTGCGGCGGCCAGAAGCACGACGCTGGCGGCAATCACGAGGACGACCTGCATCCCGACCGGCACCTGCCAGCCATTCCAGAAGATGCCCGGGTCGAGAGTCGCCCGGGTTGCCGGGTCGACTGCAGCTGGTCGAAGCCCATCGAGCGCATCGGTTCGACGGCATAGGTCATCGGGTTGAGGTGAGTGAGCACTGTGAGCCAGGTCGGGAGGCCGGACAGCGGGAACAGCGCACCGGACAGGAACATCAGCGGCACGATGATCAGCTGAACCACCGGCATAGCGGACTGCACCTGCTTGATCCGGGCGGCGAGCACCACGAGATTCCGGCGAATGCAGCGGTGAACAGCACGGAGGTCGCCAGCACGCCGGGGAACAAAAAGTCTTGAAGTCGACCGAGCCGTTGCCGGCGTTGACGATCGGGCAGAGCCCGACACCGAGGACGAACAGGAACAGCACGGGCTGCACCAACGAGGACACCATTCGGGTCCGCGAGCATTGAGGATTATGCAGAAGTCTCTTTGGCTGGGCTGCTGAGGGATTGGGGGATCTGGGGGGCTTCGGGACAACCAGGGCTATTGAGCGACGGCGGCGACCCGTTCAGCGCCCACGTGGTGAGCGCGCCGCGGTCAGGCGCATCCGTTCACGCCACTTTTGCATAAGCCTCATTGGATTCATCACGCCACCCGATTTCTCTGCGTCGCGGATCGTAGTACCGGTGTGTGCGAGGGAGCACGTCATCCAGGGTGGGGCGATTGACCGTCACCGACCGGATCGGCACACCGAGCCGGCGAACAGCCGGGCACGAACGATGCTCCGTCGCTGACCGCGAAGCTGACCGCCCCGTCGTGCACCGCAGCTTCGAGATCGAAGTGCTTGCCGGTCACGGACGCCGTGATCTCCTCGTTGCGGCGCAGGGCGGCGATGTACTCCTAGATCGACGCCCGGGTCTGTGGGTCCAGGCCGACGTCACGCCGAGCTGATCGGCTTCCCGACTGCTCGCGCCTGAATATGCTCGGCACATAGCACCACACCTGGCAGCGTGTAGAGCAGCGGGCGCAGTGCAACGCGATGGGGTCGCGATGGTAGAGCTCGGGACAAGCGGGATGGCTGGTGTCCTCGCCCAGGCCGCGCCGCCTGATCTGTTTCATGCTCGGATGCAGATGGCGTTGTCGTTAGGCTGGCACATCGTGGTGGCCTGCTTCGGGGTCGGGTTCCCCGCGATGGTGCTGTTTGCCGAGTGGCGGTCGCACCGCAGTGCAGATCAGGACATGAATGCGCTGGCGCGTACCTGGGCCAAGGCGCTGGGCGTGTTGTTCGCGGTGGGTGCGGTGTCGGGCACGATCCTGTCCTTCGAGATGGGGATGCTCTGGCCGGGGCTGATGGAGCGGTTCGGGCAGATCTACGGGTTCCCGTTCACCCTGGAGGCGTTCGCCTTCTTCATCGAAGCGATCTTCCTCGGGGTATACCTGTACGGGTGGAACCGGTTGCCGCCGCGGCTCCATATGCTGACCGGCCTGCCGATCATCGCGTCCGGGGTGGCCGGGGCGTTTTTCGTGGTGGCGGCCAACGGGTGGATGAACACCCCGACCGGTTTTGAGATCCGCGACGGTCAGGTCGTCAACGCTGACCCATGGGCGGCGATGTTCAATCCCTCCACCGCCGCGCAGTCGGTGCACATGATGATCGCAGCGGTCATGGTCACCGGATTCTGCATCGCGTCGGTGTATGCGGTAGGCATGCTGCGCGGCCGCCGGGACCGTTATCACCGGCTGGGCCTGCTCGTACCGTTGACCGTTGCCGCGGTCGCCGCGCCGATCCAGATCGGGGTGGGTGACTGGATCGCCAATGTGGTGGCCAAGCACCAACCGGCCAAACTGGCGGCGTTGGAGGCTCTCTACCAGTCGGGTACGGCAAAGCCGCTGTCGCTGGGCGGGATCTATCTCGACGACAGGCTCGTCGGGGCGGTAGAGATCCCGTACGGGCTGTCGTTGCTCATCCACCATGACCCGAACGGTTTCGTGGCCGGTCTGGACCGGGTGCCGCCGGAGCTGCGTCCACCGGTGAACGTCGTGCACTTGTCCTACAACGTGATGGTTGGCATCGGATTTCGCGTTATTGGCACTGGCGGCCTGGCTGGCCTGGACCTGGTGGCGACGTCGCGACATCCCGCGCACCCCATGGTTTCTGCGTGCCGTCGCGCTGTCCGGCCTGGCAGCGGTGGTGGCGCTGGAGGCCGGATGGGTGGCCACCGAGGTGGGCCGGCAACCCTGGATCGTCTATGAGACCCAGCTGACCCGCGACGCGGTCAGCACCGCACCTGGGCTGCGCTACGGCTTCTACCTCGTGTTGGCGGTCTACCTGGTGCTCACTGTCATGACGGTGTACGTGCTGCGCCGCCTCGCTGCAGCGACTCCCGAGACGTCGATCGCTCCCCAAGAACCGGAGAGGGCGTTGTGACCGCCGACGCACTTGGTCCCGCGGAGGCGGCATTGTGACAGCTGCCGAGGCTGTGCTGGCCATCATGTGGATCGGCCTCACGGCCTACGCCCTGTTCGGCGGCGCCGACTTCGGCGCTGGTTTCTGGGACCTGCTGGCCGGGGGCACCCAACGAGGACGGTCGCCGCGGCGGCTCATCGAGAACTCCATCGGCCCGGTGTGGGAGGCGAACCACGTCTGGCTCATCTTCGTGCTCGTCGTGCTCTGGACCAGCTTTCCTACGGCGTTCGCGGCGATCGCCTCCACCCTCTACATCCCTCTGACGTTGGCTGCGTTAGGCATGATCGCCCGCGGGTCGGCGTTTGCGTTCCGCCACTCGGTCGACCAACTCGCACTTCAGCGGTTCTTCGGGGCCTCGTTCGCGTTCTCCTCCGTGACCACGCCGTTGTTCCTCGGCACCATCGCCGGTGCCGTCGCCTCCGGACGGGTTCCCCCGGGTATCGCCGCTGGCGACGTGATCACCAGCTGGCTCAATCCCACCTCGATACTCGGCGGGGTCATCGCAGTCGGGGTGTGTGCTTACCTCGCTGCCGTGTATCTGTGCGCCGATGCGCAGCAGCACCAGGACCCGTCGCTGGTCGAGTACTTCCGCATCCGTGCCATCGGCACCGCCGTGCTCCTCGGCGGTATCGCCCTGGCCGGTATTGCGGTGCTCCGCGCGGACGCGCCGCAACTGTTCGACGGCCTCATTTCCCGCGGCCTCCCGCTGATCGTGGCCTCCGCGGCGGCCGGGATCAGCTCGATCGTGTTGCTCATGCGCCGACGACTCGGCTTGGCCCGGGTGGCGGCTGCCCTGGCGGTCATCACTGTCATCTGGGGATGGGCCGTTGCCCAGTACCCCTACTTGCTACAGCCCACTCTCACTGTGCAAGCCGCCGCCGCGCCCGAGACCACGCTGCGCGCAATGCTGATCAGCCTCGTGGTCGGTGCAGCCCTGCTCATACCCTCACTCGTCTTCCTGTTCACGCTGTTTCAGCGCAGCCAGTCCGAAACGAAACCGGCAGCGAAACGCTGAAGGCATGAGCATCGTGTTTCACTGCACACCAGCAACCACCGTGGTCACCTTCGGTGTGAACTGGGCTACCGTTCGTGCCTGAGCGATCCACACGACCGCGGGAATTGATTCCATCACCAGGAATGCGGCCACCACGACGAGGTGGGGCATCCCGCGCACAAGACCGATCACGCCAAGGACGATGCCTCCAACTCCGCGCAGCGCGTGGCCGGTCGCCCAGACCATGCCGGGACTGGACCATCCAACGACCGGTCAGAAAGTACAGGCCGATGCCTACCAGCCCGGACACGGTCACCATCGTGGAGATGTGCGCCTCCAGCATGGTCATACTGCCCATGAGGTGGACGACCACCGGGACGCCGAACAGTGACAGCAGAAGGAAGGTTTTCAGGGGTACCACGGCGCGCGATGGTTCGTCCGCTGCGGTGCGACCAGCCTCCGGTTGGCGGATCCGGAGAGCCGCGGAGCGACTGGCAGTCCACACGAGCACACTGAGCAGGCCGATCGCCAGCCCGCCGACCCGAAATTGGGTAGGGAACGGCAGTCTCGCCGCTGCCATCACACCGAGCACCAGCCCCCCGAAGATCTTGCCGACGTCCAGGTTGAGCTGCAGCCAGGTCAACTGCCGTTCCTGCATGTCCGCGGGCAGATCGGTGCCCAGGATGAAGGTAGGAGCCGCGACTGCCACCGCCGCCGCGCCGACGCCCATTACCGCGATGGCGAGCACGATCGATAACGAGTCACCGCCGGACAGGGCCAGTGCCCCGAGACCGATGGCCATTCCCAGCACCCCCAGTGTCTGCACCAACCGATGCGCCCGGTGGCGCACCGCGAGCCCTCCGATCGAGGGCCCGATCAGTGCGAACAGGCCGGCCATGGACATCGCCAGCGCGATGTCCATGGCGGTTCCCCCGATCGAGAGCACGTAGGCCGGTAGCAGAACGGGCAGGAAGCAGTTGAACGCCAGTGCCAGGGCAAGGTGAGAGGTCATCCACCATTCGAAGGGCCGGCGCTGATCATCGACGATGTCAGCTCGCTCGACCATGATCGGACATTACGCTCGGACATTACCTCAGCTCAATAAGGACCCCGAAAGGATTTGCGAGTGGATACTCCGCCATTGTTGCCGACATTGCACCAGCCCACTGATGCTGAGGCGCTGCGATTCGGTCAGCATTCGGTGACTCATCGGGAACTGAGTGTGGTGGCCGCGGCTTTGCAGCCCCGGCTGTCCCATACCCGGCGCCTCGCGGTCTGGGCTGCGCCGGAGCTGGAGACCTGCGTGGCGATCGTGGCGGCGCTGGCGGCCGGGGTGCCCGCGGTGCCGATCAACCCCAAGCTCGGCACCCGGGAGCTGCAGCATGTCGTCTCCGATGCGACACCCGATCTGGTGCTCGCCGCCCCGAAGGCCACCTTGCCTGCGGCCTTGCGCGCTCTTCCGCGGCTTGACGTCGATCTGCAGCTACGAGACGGGTCGATGCCGTCCGAGCCGGATCCCGAGTCGCCAGCTCTGATCGTCTACACCTCGGGTACCACAGGTCCGCCCAAGGGGGTGGTGCTGCCACGGCGCGCGCTCGCCGCGGATGTCGACGCGCTCGCCGCGGCCTGGGGGTGGACTGCCCAGGACGTCCTGGTGCACGGCCTGCCGCTGTCCCATGTGCACGGCCTGGTGCTAGGCGTGATCGGACCGCTGCGCCTCGGGGGCGCAGTGCATCACCTGGGTTCGTTCTCGGTGCAGGGGACAGCCCGGGAACTGGACGGCTGTGCAGTGGATGATCGGGCGACGATGCTGTTCGGCGTGCCGACGATGTACCACCGGCTGGCCGCCGCAGCTGAGCAGGACTCCCGGGTCGCAGCGGCACTTGGCCGGGCGCGGCTACTCGTCTCCGGCTCCGCGGCGCTGCCCGTGTCCGATCATCAGCGAATCGCCGCGGCTACCGGTCAGCACGTGGTGCAGCGGTACGGGATGACCGAGTCCCTGATCACCTGCGCGGTGCGGGCCGACGGGCAACGCAGGCCGGGCACCGTCGGGCTGCCGCTGGACGCAGTGGCGCTGCGATTGGTGGATGAGCGAGGCGGGGTTCTCGAGGTAACCGACGACGAGACCGTCGGGGAGATCGAGGTCGCCGGTCCGACGCTGTTTCTGGGTTACCTCAACCGCCCCGATGCCACCGCCGAGGCGATGCACGACGGCTGGTTTCGCACCGGCGACATCGCCACTCGCGGCTCGGACGGGCAGCTGCGGCTGCTCGGGCGCCGCGCCACCGATCTGATCTCCAGCGGCGGGTACAAGATCGGCGCAGGTGAGATCGAAGACGCGTTAC
>JBGSWT010000387.1:0-3356 GCA_041751815.1 Pseudonocardiaceae bacterium | reverse complement strand
CACTCCCACGCATCGTGGCTGCTGGCCGGCGGCGCCGACCTACAGGTCGTCAAGGAGCGCCTCGGCCACGGCAGCATCGCCACCACCGGCAAGTACCTACACACCCTGCCCACGGCTGATGAGACCGCACTCACCGCACTCCGACGGGTGCGCGAGGGCCCGACCCACCGCTGATTGACGGGTCAGAGCCACCTTCATTCACAGTCAGCACCCGGGCGTGTCGCGGCCTGCCGTCGCGAACCGTACTGTGCCGCTGAGCTGCGCGTCTGCCGACGGCACTTGCCGGTTGATGTCGCCTAATCACGTCCGGGGCTGCGGGGTTCGTGAGCGTTTCGGTAGCAGCCTCGGCCAGGTCCCGAGTCAAGAGGCCGGCGTCGGCGACCCCTCCGCCGCTCCCCCGCCAGACCGAACAGCCATGCCCACGCCTCAGCGCAGAGGCACGCCGTCTGGCTGGCCTTGCCACTGAGGACGGCCGACGCCTGCAGACCGGATGCCAAGATCTGAACATGCCCAGCCGCCAGCTCACCGCCGTGAAGTGGCTGGCCGTGAGCTGCGTCGCTGCCGGCGTGTGGCTACTAGCGATCGGCATCCTGTACACCGACTGGCCGGCGATCGCCCGCGCCATCGTGGCGATCGTGTTCGGGGTGGCCGGCCTACGACGGTGACCGATCGGCCTCACATTCGAGCTGCCGGTGCGTGCTCCGCCGTGATCCCCCGGCGGGAACGGCATCCACGTGTCAGGCGACGTCCGTGCGCAGCAGGCTGACCCGCGATAACTAACACTTATCGTGGGTCAGGAGTGCGCGTCGGGGGAGCGGTCCCGCGCCGTCTTCGCTGCCCCCGTCAGCCCCCCCGTGCCCATAGCTGCAGCAAGCTGGCTCGACCACTCGCGGGCGAGCAACTGTGCCGCCAGCTGCTAAGCCTTAGCGCCCAGTGATCACGCCGGGTTCGACCTTCCCAGCCGCCGAAGGCGGCCAGCAGCTCGCGCACATCTTCGGCCACGAGCCCTAACAGGCGGCCGAGGAGATCGACCGCGGTGGAGGGGCAGCCGGTCAGGTCATCCGGTATCCAGCCCAGCCGCGGCAACGCGCAGAGCTGTACCGCGCGGCACCGAGCCGGTTCTCCAAACGGATGTTCGAGCCGAGCCAGCCAACGTCGTCATTGGTCAGCGTGAAGAACGCGACCAGGTCGTCATCGGCGATCCCGCCCGGCCAAGAGCTGAGCCTCGCGAGCTCGGCGTCGGACAGGACCCGGACCGGCATGAGGCATGCCGATCAATGCTAAACAGGACCACGCCAACCCACCCGCAAGGGGATCGGTCACCGGGCACTCGCAAGTCGTCTTGACGTCACGGCGGCGAACCAGGGTCCGCTAACGGGAGAACAGGTCAAGCACCGTGGCCACATGCAACGGCCCGGTCTCGTTGCCGATCATCGTGACGTCCGCGACCCCACACCCGGTCCGGGGCGTCCGCGGCGAGATCCGCTTCAACTAGGTTCGGGGCCTCCGGCCGGCGGCCCTGCTTAGTCAGTGACCGGCGGCGCCGCACGCCCCACCCGGCCAGGCTCAACCCACGCATGAGCTGATCGACGATGTTCGTCGACACATCGGTCCCTCCCCGTATGGGGTGGCAGGCGCCAGCCAGCCGCTGGTGGGCGTTTACCGAGGCGGTTCGACCTCACGGACAGTCGCGTCTGCCGGTGGTGGCATGTGTCCGTGCTCGTTGTTGTAGGCCTTGAGGTCCCGTTCCTGCGGCAGCGCGTGGCCAGCGCGGCAGGTCAGCGACCTCCCATCCTGCACGTAAGTCGGCGTGTCCCGTCCGACCGGCCTAAAGCAGCCCGCCCGCGCGATCAGTCGGGTGTCGCATGTAGGGCAGTGCGCGTTATGCAGGTTCTCAATCCACACTTCCTGCGTTATGGCACTCGGTCTTTCACCCGCAACAAGCTCGGCTTGGCGTTCGGAAAGCGATGGAGGGCGCCTCGGCTCCGACGCCGATCGTCCGCCAATCTCCGTCGCGACCCAGTGCCACCCCTCGAGATCTCCGGTCGTGATCGCGTTCGTCCGCTCGATAAAGTCCCGGTGATACCGCTTCAACTCGGACAACACACCCTCACGCGAGTGCCATCTCTCCTGGTCGACTTTTCGCAGATCCTTCAGAGCTCGTTCAGCCGCGCCAAGCGTGCATGCGACCAGGAAGAATGCGCTGGCAATCTGATGGAAAGTGCCCACGGTGCTGTCCACGGTCTCCTTGCCCCACCGAGTCGCCCGAGATCCACGAAGGCCGCTGGGTTGATCGACGCTTGGGGCGGGGGCCCACATGTCGTGCACAACGCGGTTACGGAGATCGACAAGGCGCCTCGTCGCCTTGAGCGTGCCGAGGATGAGGTCGCGCACCTCGGCGTCCATCGGCGGGTGCCTGATCCATTCGTTCGTGGTTGCCTGCTCCACCATTGCGTGAACGTCCTGTAGCTGCCGTCCGAACGGAGCGTCGCGCAGCAGGACGTAGATCAAGCCCGTGCCGGTCATGGTCTCCGCAAGTTGCTGGAGCGCTATTGACGCATGCCCACTGTCTAGCGCGACTCGGCCGATGGCAGCCAGCATCTCTTGGTACCCCAAGTCCTCGCTCACCGCGGTCATCATGGCATGAGTGAGACGCCAGCCGTCAATGCCTGACCGCGATGCCACTTAGCGACTCTGCTCGTGCCCTGCCACTGTCCGGTGTCAGACCCATAGAAGCGCCAGATCAACGACCGTCACAGCTCCTACACGTGGCCCCGCCGACACTTGGTCTCACCCGGTTCCATGGACACGTCGGGGGTGGTGACATGCCGCATGCCGCATGTAGGTGGCGCAGCCATGGTTGAGCTGGTGCCAACGGTGCTGTTGCGGGAACATCCGAGTACGGCGCGCCATGCACTCAACTCGGCAGATCCGGTCGTCCGGCTAGCCGAACCGCTTGCGGCGACGGATCTATGGACCGAGCAGGTCATCCGGCGGACGCACGGGAGGTAAGGCCGGTCGTCGCGGCACCTGCGACTGGCTGCGCTGCGCGGCCGCCGTCGAACCGGCGTCGTTTCCGGCTGCAGGAGGACCGCATGACCGCTCTGCTGATCGGCTACGCCCGTGTCTCCACCGACGAGCAGGACCTCACCGCTCAACGCGACGGTTGGCTAGCCTCGGCGTGGCACCCGAACGGATCTACGTCGACCACGGTTTGACCGGCACCAACCGGGAGCGACCTGGGCTGCGCGAAGCGATGGCCGCCTGCCGCGACGGCGACACCCTGGTCGTCACCAAACTGGACCGCCTTGCCCGGTCGCTGCCCGACGCCCGCGAGATCATCGACGACCTCACCC
>JBGSWT010000386.1:0-2276 GCA_041751815.1 Pseudonocardiaceae bacterium | reverse complement strand
CACCGACAAGGGTTACCGGCTCTTCGTCGACCGGCTCTCGGACGTCAAGCCGTTGTCGGCGGCCGAGCGTCGCGCAGTGCACACCTTCTTGAACGGCGCGGTCGATCTCGACGACGTGCTGCGTCGCAGCGTGCGGTTGCTTGCCCAGCTCACCCGGCAGGTGGCGGTGATCCAGTATCCCACCCTGAGCCGCTCCACGGTGCGTCACCTCGAGGTGCTCGCGGTGACCCCGGCCCGGTTGATGCTGGTACTGATCACCGACTCGGGCCGGGTGGACCAGCGTCTCCTCGATCTGGGCGACGTCATCTCTGAGGATCAGGTGGCGCAGCTACGGACGTTACTCAACCAGGCGCTGTCGGGTCGTCGGTTGGCAGACGCCTCGGTGGCGGTGGCCGATCTACCCGAGCAGACCCCGGTCGAGCTCCGGGACGCGATGACGCGGGCCTCGACGGTTCTGATCGAGACGTTGGTGGAACATCCGGAGGAGCGGCTGCTGCTGGGCGGTACCGCTAATCTAACTCGAAACGCCACTGACTTCCCCGGTTCGTTGCGTCAGGTGCTCGAGGCGCTGGAGGAGCAGGTGGTGGTGCTCAAGCTACTGGCTGCGGCCTGTGATCCGGGCACCATCACGGTGCGGATCGGCGAGGAGAATGAGGCCGAGGAGATGCGTAGTACATCGTTGATCTCGATCGGCTACGCCTCCCACGGCACGGTGCTGGGAGGTATGGGCGTGGTCGGACCGACCAGAATGGACTACCCGGGCACCATCGCAGCGGTGCGTGCGGTCGCCCGATATGTGGGGGAGATCCTGACCACCCGTTGAGCGGACCGGGGCTCACGGACATCGCACGACAGCACCGCGGCGAGGGCTGCGACAGGAGGACACCAGCGTGGCCAAGGACTACTACGCAATCCTGGGCGTGCCGAGGAATGCCAACACGGAGCAGATCAAGCGCGCGTACCGCAAGCTGG
The DNA here is from genome assembly GCA_041751815.1 of Pseudonocardiaceae bacterium. Taxonomy (GTDB): domain Bacteria; phylum Actinomycetota; class Actinomycetes; order Mycobacteriales; family Pseudonocardiaceae. The sequence continues at coordinate 1,304 of JBGSWT010000386.1, read as the reverse complement.
CTCGTGAGCTGCATCCCGACGTCAACCCCGCAGCCGAAGCGCAGCAGCGGTTCCAGGACATCACCGCCGCCTACGAGGTGCTGACCGACCCGCAGAAGCGCCAGATCGTCGACCTCGGTGGAGACCCGCTGGAGCCGGGGCGCGGCGGGGGTGGCGGTGACCCCTTCGGCGGGTTCGGCTTCGGCGATATCATGGACGCCTTCTTCGGTGCTGCCGGCGGACCCGGCCGGCGCGGACCGCGCAGCCGGGTACAGAGCGGTTCCGATGCGTTGATCCGGCTGCAGCTCACCCTGGAAGAGTGCGCCAGCGGTGCGTCCCGTGAACTCACCGTGGACACCGCAGTGCTGTGCGGCGAATGCAACGGTGCCGGTTGCGCGCCCGGTACCAAGCCGCAGACCTGTGACACCTGCAGTGGCTCCGGCGAGGTCCAGAACGTGCAGCGCTCCTTCCTCGGCCAGGTGGTGACCTCGCGGCCGTGCCCGGTGTGCCACGGCTTCGGCGAGGTCATCCCGGACCCTTGCCGCCAATGCGGCGGAGACGGACGGATCCGCGCCCGCCGCAACGTCACCGCCAAGGTGCCGGCCGGAGTGGCCGATGGGATGCGGGTGCGGCTGGCTGGGCAGGGTGAGATCGGTCCTGGTGGCGGCGCGGCCGGCGATCTCTACGTGGAAGTGCAGGAGGTACCGCACGAGACGTTCACCCGGGACGGCGCTGATCTGCACTGCACGGTGCGGGTGCCGATGACCTCCGCTGCGCTGGGCACCACCGTCGCGTTGGACACCCTCGACGGTGCTGAGGAGGTTCGGGTCGAAGCGGGTACCCAGTGTGCGACGGTGCTTGCCCTGCGGGGACGAGGGATGCCCCGGCTGCGCAGCACGGGTCGCGCCGAGGGACGCGGTGACCTGTTCGTCCACCTTGACGTCGTGACCCCGACGCGGCTGGACTCCCGGCAGATGGACCTGTTGCGCGAGCTGGCCACGCTGCGTGGCGAGGAGCAGGCCGAACTCACGGCGAACGGCCGGGCGGGTGGCTTGTTCTCCCGGTTGCGGGACTCCTTAGGCGGACGCTGACCGGCGCCGGTAAACGGCCGTGAGCAGCCTGCCGGTGTTTTTCGCCGGGCAGCTGGAGCCTAAGGGCACCGAGACGATCCTGGACGGGCCGGAGGGCAGGCACGCCGCGACCGTGCGCCGGCTGCGACCCGGCGAGTGTCTGGTGCTCACCGACGGCCATGGTGGGCAGGCCGTCTGCGAGGTACTCGACACCGGCCGAGACCGGCTGCGGCTGCGAGTGCTGCGCCGCCAGAC
>JBGSWT010000385.1:0-3233 GCA_041751815.1 Pseudonocardiaceae bacterium | reverse complement strand
TACCGCCCTGCAGCGGAAATGGGGTCTCGGCACCGCGGTGGACCGGCTCGTCGCGGCGCTGCAGGCTGCGGCGCTTCAGGCAGGGAGCTGACCCGCTACAGCACCCCGGCCCGGCGCCAGAGAAACTTTCCCGGCCCGGCGATGAGCCCGACCTCGTTGAAGAAGTCGATGACCTTGCGGGCGGCGAACTGTTTGGTCTGCCGCCAGTGCGGGTTCGCGGCAGCCGCCGCGACGGCCTCGTCGACGTCCAGCCCGACCGCCGCGTACACCTTCGGGTCGATCAGCCTGGTGGTGGAGAAGTAGACCACCAACGCGAGGACCAAGCGGCTGTAGGCGCGGCCCAGCCAGCCCAGCCGGGGCCACTGCCGACGGGTTTCGTCGCGGGCGTAGCGGATGTGGCGGGCTTCCTCGACGACGTGGATCCACGACACCTTCTGCACCATCGGCTGTAGCGACTCATCCGCCATCTGCTCGCGCTGCACGGCGTCGAGGATCTCCTCGACGTAGATCGCGCCGCCGAAGGTCAGAGTGCCGTTGGAGGTCGTCTTGAGCAGCCGCCCGAGCTGGTGTACGAGCCAGCCGGGACCGTACTCCGGGCCGCCGAACTTCTCCGCCGCGCGGGAGAACATCACCGAGTGCCGGCACTCGTCGGCAATCTCGGTCCACGCGTACCGGGCGTGCGCGCTGCCCTTGGGACGGTCGTATACGTGCCGGACGAGCATCTGCATGAGGATCGTCTCGAACCAGATGCCGATGCTGTACAGGCTCGCCAACTCGTGCTTGGTCAGTGTGATGCGCTCTTCCTCGCTCATCCGGTCCCACAGCGCGGTGCCGTACAGCGAGCTGCGGCGCGGATCGATGAAGTAGCGGTCCGGCGGGAGCGGGGCGTCCCAGTCGATGTCGACGGCCGGGTCGTAGGAGTGCTTGGCCGAGGTCCGCAGCAGCCGCTGCGCGGTTTCCTCGCGGTCCGGGATCGGGCTGGTCGTCGTCTCGACGGCGCTGGTCATAGACATCGGTGGCCTCCTTGACGAGCGGGCATCCCCAACATAACTGACTCGTCAGTCACCTGCAAGCGGGAGCCACTCACCCCGGCGGATCCGGTCCAGGCCGAGCCACCCGAAGGCGACCGCCCGCGCCTCCACCTTCGCTCGCGGCACCTCCGGGTGCTCCAGCCACCAGGACATCAGTCCCTGCAGCGCGCCGACGAGCAACGGGACGGTCATTCGCGCCTGCTCTACTACCTCCTCAGAGGGCGCCGCACTCCCCTGCTCGGGGGCGTAGTAGCTGGCGAGTACCGCGGCCAGCACCTCAGTCATCTGTTCCCGGAGCCCGCGCAGCGGCGCGCCGACCTCAGGGTTATCCAGGTGCCGCGCGACCAGCGCCCACGCTTCCGGACGCTCGCTCACCAGGTCGCAGAGCAACCGGACCACGCCGCGCCAGGCACCGAGCGCATCGCCCGCCATGCTCAACACCTCGGGCAGCCGGCCCATGAAGCCCTCAACGACGTGCTCGGTCACCGCCGCGAACAGCTCCTCCTTGCTCGGGAAGTGCTGGTACACCAGCGCCTTGCTCACCCCGGCAGTGGCGGCGACGTGTTCCATCTGGGTGAGGTAATAACCCCGGCTACTGAACTCCCGCAGGGCCGCATCGAGCAGCTCACCCCGTCTGGCCTGAGACGACAGTCGGCGTCGCGCGCGTGCTGCGCTCGGGAGGTTCTGCGGGGACGGCCGGCTCACGTCGACCAGTGTGCTCGCTGCCCGTGTGCCGTGAGCGCCGTACTCCCCAAGCCGCGCAACAGGGTGCAGGATGGAGATCTCATGGGCACGGCTTCGGTCAACGGGATCACCGTCGGATATGACGACGAGGGTGCTGGCCCGCCGCGTGCCCGCGCGCAACGCCCCGATTACACCGGCCTCCTTGCGCACGCGTCCGTGCCGACGCTGGTCGTGGTCGGCCGCGACGACGAGTTCACCCGGTGGCCGCCGCCGAGTTCATGGCGCAGCTCATCCGGCAGGCGGACCTGGTGATCATCGACGGTGCCGCCCACCTGCCCAACCTGGAGCGTCACGCGGAATTCAACCAGGGGCTGCACCGGTTCCTGGCCCAGCGATGCTGATCGGGTCTTCCGATCAGCTATAGCTAGTCTCCGCCTTGTGGTGATCGCAGCGCTGCGGCAGTGGTCGCCGGTTACCGGGTTGCTCCGCCGGCCGGCGGCCGCGGTGGTCGCCGGATTCGCCGTGGCGGCGGCGATCGGGACGGCATTGTTGATGCTCCCCGCCACCACCGAGACCGGCACGTCGGCCGACTTCGTGGTGGCGGTGTTCACCGCGGTCTCGGCCGTCTGTGTCACCGGCTTGATCGTCGTGGACACCCCGACGTACTGGTCCACGTTCGGGGAGCTGGTGATTCTCGGGTTGGTCCAGGCCGGTGGTATCGGGATCATGACCTTGGCTACGCTGCTCGGTCTGCTCATCGCCCAGCGCATGGGGATGCGGTTACAGCTGACCGCCCAAGCCGAGACCAAGTCACTCGGACTGGGCGAGGTCCGCCAGGTCCTCGGCGGCGTACTGGCGATCAGCCTGGTCACCGAGTTCCTGGTCGCGGTGCCGTTGGTCATGCGATTCGCGCTGTTCTACGGCGAACCGCTCGGGCGAGCGCTGTATCTCGGCGGCTTTCACGCAGTGTCGGCTTTCAACAACGCCGGCTTCGCGCTGTTCACCGACAACATCATTCCCTTCGCCACCGATCCCTGGATCTGCGTGCCGATCGTGCTGGCCAGCATCACCGGGGGCATCGGCTTCCCGGTGCTGTTCGAGCTGGGTCGGCGGCTGCGCGGGCGCACCGGGCGGTGGTCACTGCACGTGCGGGTCACCGTCATCACCTACGCGATACTCGTGTTGGTCGGGATCGCAGCGTTCCTCATCGCCGAATGGCGCAACCCCGGCACGATCGGCCCGGTCAACGTGGGCGGCAAGCTCGTCATCGGTTTCTTCCACGGCATCATGCCGCGCACCGCCGGGTTCAACAGCATCGACATCGGGCAGATGGACCCCGCGACGCTGCTCATCACCGACGTCCTGATGTTCATCGGCGGCGGCAGCGCCGGCACTGCCGGCGGCATCAAGGTGACCACCTTCGCGCTGCTGGCGTTCGTCATGCTCGCCGAGGTCCGCGGCGAGCCCACGGTGCACGTCCTCGGCCGGCGACTGCCCGCCACCGTGCAGCGCCAGGCG
>JBGSWT010000384.1:0-3406 GCA_041751815.1 Pseudonocardiaceae bacterium | reverse complement strand
GACCATGTCGCTGACCCGGTAGGCCCCAGGCGGCGCGTCGCTCATCCCCACCCCCCGGTTGTCGAGCCGGATCACCCGGTAGCGATGCGACAGGGCCGGCACGGTGCGGTGCCACATGTCGTGGGGGTAGCCGAGGCCGTGGATGAGCAGCACCGCCGGGCCGGTGCCGCTGGCCTTCCAGAACAGTCGCGTCCCGCTGTTCTGTGTGTAGGGCATGAACCGATTATCCCGCCGTAGAGTAAGGCCGATGCGGTTTGGGGCAGTCGAGTCAGGAGGGACGAAAGTCCTCTGCCTGATCGGGTCCGATCCCGACCATATCGTGGCCCAGATCCGGATCCCGACCGGGAAACCAGCTGAGACGCTTGCGCAGGTACTCGCTTTCTTCCGGCAGGAGGTGGCTTCCGGCGGGCCGCTGGCCGCGATCGGCATCACCTCATTCGGCCCGCTGGAACTGCGCCGATCCCATCCTCGGTATGGGTTCATCAGGAGCAGCCCGAAGCCGGGCTGGTCCGACGTCGACCTGGTCGGGCCACTTCGCGCGCTGGGCGTCCCGATGGGGTTCGACACCGACGTCAACGGGGCCGCACTGGGTGAGGGTCGGTGGGGGGCTGCCCGCGGCCTGGACACGTTCGTGTACCTGACGGTCGGCACCGGCATCGGTGCCGGAGCTGTGGTCGAGGGCCGGATCATCCACGGGTTGGGGCACCCCGAGATGGGGCACCTCAGCGTGCCGCGCCAGCCCGGTGACGACTTCGCCGGCGATTGTCCCTTCCACACCGACTGTTGGGAGGGGATGGCAAGCGGCACGGCTATCTCCGCCCGCTGGGGCCGTCCCGCCGAGCAACTCGACGGCCACGAACTGCAAGCAGCCGTCCATCTCGAAGCCGCCTACCTGGCGGCTGGATTGCGCAACATCGTCTACCCGCTCGCACCGCAGCGCATCGTGATCGGGGGCAGCGTCACTGGTCTGCCGGGTCTGTTCCCGCTGATCCGCGTCAACCTCTCTGAGGCGCTGGCCGGGTATCCCGGTTTACCCGAACATGATGCGGACGACTTCGTCGTCCCGGCGGCGCTCGGGCCACTAGCCGGCCCGGCCGGAGCCCTCGTCCTCGCCGACCATGCCAGCCGGCCGACCCTCTGAACCTCGTCGCCGGGTCACCGACCTGACATACCTGGACCCATCAACCACACCCCATCGCCGAGCCCACCCCCCCAGCGCCCGCCCCCCGATCCGAACAAATCCCGCCCGCCTGGTACTGCAACGGCAGTTCGAGCGCTGGCGCTCGGAGACCCACCCTTGATCGTCATTTGGGAAGAACTAACCGTGTTCTGCGCGGCTAATTCTTCCCAATCGTCGATCACGGTGCGGCCAGCACATGCGCCGTTGCGGTGCTAGGCCGCTCTAGGCTGACCAGCGGGGAGTGGTAGGCCGTGCGATGGGGCATAGAGGCAGGAGGAACTATGCCTGATAACAGTGGCGCCTCGCGGCGAGCCGCGATGTACGGCGATGACGATCTGAGCTCGTTTTCGCTCTTCTCGGGTAACTACATCAATTTCGGCTATTGGCAGGACTTCATGCCAGGGCTCATCAGTGAGGATGAGCGCACTGAGAGCCAGGCCGCTCTCTACCGCATCGTGCTTCACCGCTTGGCAATCAATCCGACCGATGTGGTGCTGGAAGTCGGGTGCGGCATCGCAGTAGGGACAGCACTTGCTCTTCGAGAATTCGCCCCTGGCACAGTTTGTGGCCTCGATCTGTCCCGAGATCAGCTCGATCGTGCCACCAGGGTCAACGCCGAGTTGCTCGCCCGACAGCCTGACCGGTTTATGCTCCAGCAAGGCTCCGCCCTGGAAATTCCTTATGCAAGTAAGCACTTCAACAAGTGTTACTCGGTGGAAGCGGCCCAACACTTCGAAGATCTGGCCACCTTCGCGTCCGAAACCCACCGAGTCCTCAGGCCTGGGGGCAGGCTTGCCGTCGCAACCTTCTTCATGACCCACCCGAGCGCCGTCGACGGGCTGCGGCAGTCGATCGAAACCATCGGCAGTGGCATCGACGTCGTCGTCGCGATCGACTCCTTCCGAGATTATCTGCTCAAGGCAGGCTTTGCCGACGTTCATGTTGACAGCATCGGTGAGCACGTCTGGTGGGGTTTCGACGCCTGGATGGAGCAGACCGAGTTCAAAGACAGCTGGGGCCGCAACTGGCTGAAGGCATACCACGGCGGGCTCATCGACTACTACCTCGTGACGGCCGACAAGAAGTGACACTCAAGACTGTCGGTGTGGTGCGGCAGCATCCCGGGAAGATGTTCGGCGGTGCTGGAGGAGGACTGCGATGGCGGCCTGGCGTGTGGTGGTGGACTCGGAGCCCCAGTTCGCCCAGAGTGTGCGGACGATCATGGATGCGCACCGGCACAAGACGATAGCGACGCTGCGGGCCGACGGCTCACCACGGATCAGCGGGATCGAGGCGTCGTTCGTGGAGGGTCAGCTGTGGTTCGGCTCGATGCCGGGTGCCCGCAAGGGTCAGGACCTGCGGCGAGATCCGCGTTTCGCGCTGCACAGCGCCTCGGCGGACCCCTCAGAGGGGGAGGAGTCCATCTGGTCGGGGGACGCGAAGATCAGCGGTCTGGCGGTGCTGGTCACCGATCCTGGCGAGCTGGCCGCCATGCTGCAGGCGTTGGGCGCTCCGCCCGACCAGAGTTCCGATGTGTTCCGGGCTGATATCGGCGAGGTCGTGATCACCAGAGTCGGTGAGCCCGCGGACCATCTGGTGATCGAGTTGTGGCGTCCGGATCGGGCGCTGCACCGCATCCAGCGCCGCTGAACGGCCACTGAACGACCCAGCCCCCTCAGCGGCGCAGCAGCAGGGCACAGAACATCGCATCGGTGCCGTGCCGGTGCGGCCACAACTGCACATGCGGCCCTTCGCCGAGCCGGGGCACGCCGGGGAACTGATGCCTGGCGTCGAGTTGCTCGGCACCAGTGCGGCGTACCACGTCGGCGACCACGCCCACGGTCTCATCAAGGTGCGGAGAGCAGGTCACATAGGCCACCACACCGCCTGGACGGACCAGGCGCAGCGCCGCCACCAGGAGCTCACGCTGCAGCCGGACCAGCCCGGCGAGGTCATCGGCGCGTCGTCGCCACCGTGCTTCCGGGCGCCGGCGCAACGCCCCGAGCCCGGTGCACGGCACATCCACCAGCACCCGGTCGTAGGCCCGTTCCGGTAGCCCGCTGTCGCGGCCGTCGGCGACGTGCACCATCACCGGCAGGCCCACGCAGGCCTGATCGACCAACCGTGCCCGGTGCTCGGCCTTCTCCACAGCGTCCAGGCTCGCTCCCCGGGTGGCACCCAGGGCACCCAGTAGCGCTGCCTTGCCTCCCGGCCCGGCACAGAGGT
>JBGSWT010000383.1:0-9843 GCA_041751815.1 Pseudonocardiaceae bacterium | reverse complement strand
GCCGGCGCCGCGATCGCCCCGAAGATGTTTGGAAACATGTGATCAGGCAGTGCCTCGCCGGTGAGGGAGTGCGACTCGGGATAGCGACGGCGGTACTCGCGCAACACCTCGGCGACGGGCATCCCCGCCCGATGCGGTCGGGATGCCGGCTGCCTCTACACGCGGACGAACGTCGTCTGCGGTCGCCCACAACACCTCATGCCCGCGGTCTCGAGCCGCGGCAGCCAGCGGCAGCATGGGCTGCACGTGGCCGAACCCAGACGTCGATGAGAACAGAACCCGCATCGACCAATCATCACTGACTCGCGCCGGTGTCCGCGCCGCCCTGGTGTGCTTCGGAACGTAGGCCTCCTCGCGCCTACCCGGCGGGCGACGCGGATCAGGTCGTCGGGAGGTCGCGGTTGGCGGGTCGTACTCGTCGTGCAGCGACCACCAGGAGTACGCCGGATCCTGCGGGTAGCCCTCGGGAGAGTCCTCCCACTGCTCCTGGCGGCCGAGCGGGGTGATGTCGAGCAGGCTCCAGACGTTCCCGATGGCATCGGCCGCGCGGGCGTTGGTGAAGTAGGTGCGAAAGACCCGATCGCGGTTGCGGATGAAGACGTTGAGCCCGAAGTGCTCAGCGACGCCGAAGTCCTCGGAGAAATCGTCGAGAGTGGTGAACCAGGGAACCGTCCAGCCCATGCGCTGTCGGAAGCGCTCGATGTCAGCCTGGGGTGCACGGGACACCAGGACGAGGGAGGTGTCGCGGGCGTGCAGGTGCGCGAGGTGGGCGAGGTTGTCGACGAACATCGAGCAGCCTCCACAGCCGGCCTCGGGCCACCGCGCCACCCCCGGCTCGAAGAAGAACCGGTAGACGATCAGCTGCCGGCGGCCGTCGAACAGGTCGAGCAGGTTCCTCCTCCCGCCCGGCCCTTCGAACGCGTAGTCCTTGTCGACCCGCACCCACGGCAGCCGCCGGCGCCGCGCGGCCAGCACGTCCCGCGCCCGGGTGAGCTCCTTCTCCTTGACGAGCAGCTCGGCGCGAGCCGTCTCCCACTCCTCCGGTGACACCATCGGCGGCGTTTCCATACGCGTTGCGTCCACTCGATCTGCGGTTGGTGTCATGTCCATGGAACTTCCCTCCGTCGGTTGCCACGGTTGGTGCCCCGCGTTCCGGGACGTGGCTCGGTTAGCTCTGCCAGAGGCCGATGCGGTTGCCGTCGGCGTCGCCGAGAACGGCCATCTTGCCGAGACCGAGAATCTCCCGCGCGGGGACGATGCGAGTACCGCCGAGAAGATCGCGGTAGAAGACGCGCGATCTCTCGGCGTCCTTCGCGGTGATGTCGATCCAAGCGTGCGGGTGCTCATCGCTCAGCTCCCATTCGGTGCTCTCTATTGAGACCGATGGCAACGCCGAGACTCATCGCTCATCCCGCAGATCCGCCTCGGCGGTTCGTCCACCATTGCGCGCCGTTGCGGCATCGGGCACCGAAGCGGCTGGTGACGCGACCAGGGTGCAGAGCAGGCCGACCACTCGTCGTGCCGGCACCAGGTCGACGATCGGAGGCCACGTGGCCGACTGATCACCTGGCCGTGGCGCGGTATTGGACCAGCTCCCGACGTGACCTGGTTCTACCCGGTCACGGCAAGGACTCAACTCTCGGCGCCGAGCGGCTCTATCACGCCGAGTGGCGCGCCCGGGCTGGTGACTTCGGCCGAACGACCAGATCGACCGGCCATGTGACCACTGCATTAGCGTCTATGTGACCACACCCTGTGCGTCTATCTGACCAGTGATCTTGGTTGGGCCAGTGCCAGACACGCCGGTCCAAACTGTTGACCATCCCTCGTGACTTCTGCCCGAGCCGCTGCTATCGATACCGGAAACCGTCGAGGAAACGGCGGAACAGGCCGCCTTCGCGCGGCAGCGCCGGACCGGGTGGCGGTGCGGTAACACGCTGGCGCGCGATCGGCTGCTCGTAGTCAGTTCTGGCGATAGCGTCAACCACCTGAGGCTCGTCGAAGTCTTCAGAGCCTTCGATTATCGGAACAAAGCCGACGAGCACACCGTTACGCATCACTTGAGCTTCGAGGCTTGCCGTGCCGTCGGTGTCCCACATCGCCTCTCGCCCGCCGGGAAGCGTCACACGCACCCCGCACTGGTACACACCGGCCTTGGCCAGATGGGCGTCGATACCACGTTCGCGCAGCGCGTCGGCCACCCGTCGGGCCTTGTTCTCATCCATCCACTAAATCTACCTCCGCCGCCTCGATGGCATCGTGAAGCGGGGCAGCTCCCGCAACGGTACGTGCACGTGGGCGTCAAGGGTCGCCCGTTTGATCAGTGCCGTACTGGGCAGCTAACATGAAAGTTTCGCTATCCGAAGCTACGGTAATGCGCTTACCAGCCAAGTAGACAAGGTCTCGCTGGTCACACCTCACACCGGTTGAGGCAACAGTTGTTCCGCAACAGGAACCGCTACGGAGTAGCCCAACCGATGGCCACCGACAGCGCCGGAATCGACTCGTCGGACGAGCGCTGGCGGGACGGAATGCGACGCCGCAGAAGGTTAAGGAGCGGCGGCCGGAACATCGGACTATCGCCATCAGCGCAATCGCGACCCTTCGGGTTGCGGCCGTCCCCGCACAGCACGCGCGGCCGTATCCGCGACAAAAGGTCGGTCACCGGGACACTCACCGTACCGTCGTCGCCTTGTCGAGTAAGCCGCCCAACTGCCCAGTCTCGCCATTGGTCATCACGACCGTCGTCTTGGTCGCCCCATCGAAGGTCGGCCACACTCGCGCATCGCGGCCTAGGACCGCAACGGCACATGTGCTGGCCTCAGTGCAGTGGGATCGTCAATTCGCACTGTGATCGCCGATTGGGAAGAATTAGCCGCGCAGAACACGGTTAGTTCTTCCCAATCGGCGATCAAGGGTGGGGTCTCCGAGCGCCAGCGCTCGAACTGTTGCCCTCTTAGGCCCGTTGCAATCGCCTCGCCGACGCTCAGATCATCAACCACTTGGTCTGATCAGCACAGCAACATCCCATCCCCATGACGGTTGATCTAGTCGGCGTGTCGTAACCGCACCTGCCGCGCTGTCACCGTGCCGGTAACCACGGGCAGGGAACACCATGGGTTGACCGGACGGGTGTCGAAGGAGGCCGGAGCGGGAATTTGGGGTGATCTGCCGTCGACAGAACGGATGCCACTTCGTGGACGTGCTCGATCTCAGTTACGCACTTGTCGGCGTCGTGGCCCTGTTGGCCGGATTCTTGCCTCGATCACTTGCGAGCCGACCGCTTTCCCTGCCCATCGTGTTTCTCGGCTTGGGCATAGTGATGTTCCTGCTACCGATCGGCCTGCCCGATCCCGACCCGCTGCAGTACACCGACCTTGCGGTGCGGCTCACCGAGCTCGGGGTGATCGTGGCGTTGATGGGCGCCGGTCTGAAGCTGGACCGTCGCATCGGCTGGCGGGCGTGGTCGTCCACCTGGCGATTGCTGGCGGTGGCGATGCCGCTCACCATCGCTGGCACCGCGCTGCTCGGATGGTGGTGGCTCGGTCTGGCACCGGCCTCAGCGGTTTTACTCGGCTCGGCACTGGCACCCACAGATCCGGTGCTCGCCTCTGATGTGCAAGTCGGCAAGCCTGGCGGGCACGAGAACGACGAGGACGAGGTGCGGTTCGCGCTGACCTCGGAAGCAGGCCTCAATGATGCGCTGGCATTCCCATTTGTCTACGCGGCGATCGCGATGGCTACCGCCGGCAACAACCCGGCTGGCTGGATAGGGAGGTGGCTCAGCGTCGACGTGGTCTACAAGCTGGCCGTCGGCGTGATCGTCGGCATCGTGATCGGGCGACTGCTGGGCTGGCTGTTCTTTCGTCCCAGCTCATCCACCTTCCACCTGGCCTCGCACGCCGAGGGCTTCATCGCACTGGCCGCGACGTTCCTGGCCTACGGTGTCGGCGAGGCCGCAGGCGGATATGGCTTCCTCGCAGTGTTCGTCTGCGCGCTCTCGATCCGCGCTTCGGAGCGCTCCCACGAATATCACCAGGTACTGCACGACTTCGTGGAGCAGATCGAGCGGTTGCTCACTGTGGTGTTGCTGGTGCTCTTCGGGGGCGCCCTGGTCGGGGGGCTGCTTACCTCGCTGACGTGGCAAGCAGCTGCGCTGGGGCTCGCCGTCGTGCTGCTGGTCAGGCCGGCGGCGGCGGGACTGTCGTTATGGCGCGGTTCGGGCACGCCTGCGGAACGCGGTGCCATCGCCATGTTCGGGATCCGGGGAATCGGCTCGTTCTATTACCTGTCATACGCAATGGCCACCGCGAACTTTCCCGACCGGGAAGAGATATGGGCTGCCGCGGCCTTCGTGGTCCTGCTCTCGGTGGTAGCCCACGGGATCGCCGTCACCCCGATCATGGAACGTCTCGACCGCCTCCGAAGGACCACTCCAATACCCAGTCAGGCCCCGATAGCCTGAGTCATCCACTGCTCAGGCCCCATCATGCGGCGGTGAATGCGGCGCTCACCCGGATGAGACGCGGGGTGCCTTCGGCGGTGTACACTTTGTACATGGCGGCAGAGATGACGGTCAGCGAGGCACGCGCAGAACTCGGGCCGGTGACCTCCCGCGCCGAGTACGGCGGTGAGACGACTTACCTGACCAAACACGGTCATCGTGCGGCGGCCGTGGTGCCGGCCGCCGCAGCCGAGCTGCTCGAGCAGCTGGAGGATCTGGTGGATGACAAGGCCGTGCGCGCTGCGATGGCCGACCTGGAGGCCCGCGTCGAGGAGCGCGTGCCGTTTGTTCGTCGTACCCGCCGTCGGACCACGTGAGTGCCCTACTCGATCGCGATTCTCCGGGCCGCCGACAAGTCCCTGGCTAAGGTGAGCAAACAGCAGCCCTCCGATGCGGATGCGATCGAAGACGCGATCGAGGATCTGGGTGATAATCCGAGGCCACCTGGCTGCACACCACTCAAGGGACATTCCGGGATTTGGCGAATCCGGGTGGGCAACTACCGAGTCTGCTACGAGGTCGACGATGGCCAGCTGCTGGTCCTCGTCATCACTATCAGCACCCGAGACAACGTCTACGACGCGCTGCGACGCTACCTCGGTCGCTGAGTGCGATTCAGACACATCCAGGAGGTACCTCGTCACGCGGCGGTGAGCGTGGCGCCGACCAGGATGAGGCGCAGGGTGCGTTCGGTGGTGTCGGTGAGGTACTCGGCGCCGTGCCGGATCATCGAACCCCGCTCATGAGCGGAGCCCGCTCTCACTATCTGGTCACATCTGGTCGCCTACGGCGGGCGGGTGGCAAGCTGGCGTACATGCCCGCGCTGACCATCCGCCTCGTGGCCCGCCGCCACGTGGACCTCCTGCGGATCTGCAGCGCGATGTGTCGCCCGACGGACTGACCCGCCGCCGCACGTCTACCCATCGACCACCGGCGCCGGGTGCGCCGGTCGCCGGGATCCCCCTCCGCAAAACGGACCCTCGCGTCGTGGCGCGCCTCGCCGCCACCCGGAGGCCCGAATCCCGATGCCCCCCACCACGACCCGACCGGCCAAGCAACCCCGCGGCGAAGGCCAATGGAAACTCGGCCTGCGCGAGCCACTGAACCCGAATGAGCGGAACAAGCGCGACGATGACGCGCTCAATGTCCGCGCCCGGATCGAGACCATCTACGCCCAGCACGGCTTCGACTCCATCGACCCGGCCGATCTGCGCGGCCGTTTCCGCTGGTACGGGCTCTACACGCAGCGCAAGCCGGGCATCGATGGCGGGCGCACCGCGGTGCTGGAACCCGAGGAACTCGACGACCGCTACTTCATGATGCGGATCCGCATCGACGGCGGAGCGCTGAGCACCGAGCAGCTCCGGGTGGTCGGCGAGATCTCCCAGACCTACGCCCGGGACACCGCCGACATCACCGACCGCCAGAACGTCCAGCTGCACTGGATCCAGATCGAGGATGTGCCGAGGATCTGGGAGAGGCTGGAAGCGGTGGGGCTGTCGTCCATCGAGGCCTGTGGTGACTGCCCCCGGGTGATCCTCGGCTCGCCGGTCGCCGGGGTAGCCGACGACGAGATCATCGATGGCACACCGGCGATCCAGGAGATCGTCCACCGGTACCTCGGCGACCCGCAGTTCTCCAACCTGCCACGCAAGTACAAGTCCGCGGTGTCCGGCTCGCCGCGCCAGGACGTGGTGCATGAGATCAACGACATTGCGTTCGTGGGCGTGGTGCATCCCGAGCACGGGCCCGGCTTCGACCTGTGGGTCGGCGGCGGGCTGTCCACCAACCCCAAGCTCGGGGTGCGGTTGGGCACCTGGGTCCCCCTGGACGAGGTCGCCGACGTGTGGGCCGGCGTCACCACGCTGTTCCGTGACTACGGCTACCGGCGGCTGCGGCACCGTGCCCGGCTGAAGTTCCTCCTCGCCGACTGGGGCGCGGAAAAGTTCCGCGCGGTGCTCGAGGAGGAGTACCTCGGCCGGCGGCTGATCGACGGCCCGGCGCCGCCTATTCCGGACGGGCCGCGCGACCACATCGGCGTGCACCGCCAGCAGGACGGCCGCTACTACGTCGGCGCGGCCGCGATCGCCGGACGAGTGTCCGGATCCACGTTGGTCGAGGTGGCCAAGGCGGCCGAACGCATCGGCTCGCGGCGGATTCGAACCACCGTCCAGCAACACCTGCTGGTCCTGGACGTGCCAGAGCAGGAGGTCGACGCGCTCATCGCGGAACTGGCCGGGCTCGGCCTGCACGTCGAACCGTCGCCGTGGCGGCGCTCCACCATGGCGTGCACCGGCATCGAGTTCTGCAAGCTGGCGATCGTCGAGACCAAGGCCAGGGCGGCCGAGCTGGTGGCCGACCTGGAGCACCGGCTGCTCGACGTGCAGGCCAGGCTGCAACGCCCGATCGCGATCCACCTCAACGGGTGCCCCAACGCCTGCGCCCGCACCCAGACCGCCGACATCGGGCTGAAGGGGCAGATCGTCACCGACCCCGCCGGCAACCAGGTCGCGGGCTTCCAGGTGCACCTGGGTGGTGGGCTCGGGCTGGACGCCGGCTTCGGGCGCAAGCTGCGCGGTCTCAAGGTGACCTCGGCCGAGGTCGGTGACTACGTCGAGCGCGTGGTCCGTCGCTTCGCCGAGCAACAGCAGCCCGATGAGCGATTCCCGCAGTGGGTGGCCCGCGCGGAGGAGGCGGATCTCAGGTGAGCGAGCGCGCCGTCCCCTTCTACTGCCCGTACTGCGGCGATGAGGACCTGCGGCCAGTGGAGCACCCGCACGGCGCATGGCGTTGCGCCAGCTGCCTGCGCACCTTCGCGCTGAAGCTGATCGGGATCGGTGTTCTGGAGGTTGCCCGATGAGTGTGTCGACTCTGCACCTGCAGCAGGTCGCCGAACGTGGCGCCGCCGAGCTGGGCGAGCAGGCCAGCGCGCAGGACGTGCTCGCCTGGACCGCGGCGACCTTTGCCGACCGCTTCATCGTCGCCGCCAACATGCAGGACGCGGTACTCGTCGACTTGGCGGCGCGCGCGGTAGCCCTGGCTCGGCCCGACGAGCCGGCCTTGCGCAGGCGTTTCGATGTGCTGTTCCTGCAGACCGGTTACCACTTCGCCGAGACCATCGGCACCCGCGACGCGGTGCAAGCCACTTACGACGTGCGGATGGTCGACGCGACGCCGGATCAGACCGTCGCTGAACAGGACGCTACCGAGGGCCGTGACCTGTTCGCCCGGGAGCCCGACCGCTGCTGTCACCTCCGCAAGGTCATTCCCCTGCAGCGCACGCTGGCCGGCTACCACGCGTGGGTGACCGGAGTGCGCCGGGTAGAGGCCCCGACCAGGGCGAACACTCCCCTGGTGACCTTCGACGAGCGGCATGGACTGGTCAAGGTCAATCCGCTCGCCGCGTGGACCGACGAGGACATGTCCCGCTACATCGACCGGCATCAGGTTCTGGTCAACCCACTGGTGGCGGCCGGTTACCCGTCGATCGGCTGCGCACCATGCACTGCGAAGCCGGCACCTGGCGCCGACCCGCGTTCCGGTCGCTGGGCGGGGCGGGCCAAGACCGAATGCGGGCTGCACGCATGAGGACCGAGGTCTCTAGCCATGCCCCACTGACACGGGAAACACGTGCGCTGGACGCGTTGGACGCGCTGGAGTCCGAGGCGATACACATCATGCGGGAGATCGCTGGCGAGTTCGACCGTCCGGTGATCTTGTTCTCCGGCGGCAAGGACTCCACCGTGATGGTGCACCTTGCGGTCAAGGCGTTCGCGCCGGCGCCGGTCCCGTTCCCGCTGCTGCACGTCGACACCGGGCACAACTTCGCCGAGGTGCTCGATTTCCGGAAGCGCCTGGTCGAGCGGCTCGGCCTGCGCCTGGTCGTCGCGCACGTCCAGGACTGGATCGACGACGGGCGGCTAACCGAGCGCCCGGACGGCACCCGCAACCCGTTGCAGACCACACCGCTGCTGGACACCATCTCCGAGCACCGTTTCGACGCGGTGTTCGGCGGTGGCCGCCGCGACGAGGAGCGGGCACGGGCCAAGGAGCGCATCGTCAGCCTCCGTGACACGTTCGGCCGCTGGGATCCGCGCAAGCAGCGCCCCGAGCTGTGGAACCTCTACAACGGCCGGCACGCGCCCGGTGAGCACGTCCGGGTCTTCCCGCTGTCCAACTGGACCGAGCTGGACGTCTGGCGCTACGTCGCGCGGGAGAGCATCGAGCTGCCCTCGATCTACTTCGCACACCAGCGCGAGGTGTACCGCCGCGACGGCATGTGGCTAGCCGAAGGCCCCTGGGGCGGCCCGCGCGACGGGGAGACCGTCGAAAGGCTGTCGGTCCGCTACCGGACGGTCGGCGACGGCTCGTGCACCGGCGCGGTCGAGTCCACCGCGACCACGCTGTCCGAGGTGATCGACGAGGTGGCCGCCTCACGGCTCACCGAGCGCGGCGCGACTCGGGCCGACGACCGCCTCTCCGAGGCCGCCATGGAGGACCGCAAGCGGGAGGGGTACTTCTGAGGTGAGCGATCTGCTGCGTTTCGCCACCGCGGGCAGTGTGGACGACGGGAAGTCCACGCTGGTCGGCCGGTTGCTCTACGACACCAAGTCGGTGCTGGCCGATCAGATCGAGGCCGTGCATCGCGCGTCCATCCGAAAGGGATTGTCCACACCGGACCTGTCGCTGCTGGTGGACGGGTTGCGGGCGGAGCGTGAGCAGGGCATCACGATCGACGTCGCCTACCGCTATTTCGCCACGCCGCGCCGCGAGTTCGTGCTCGCCGACACACCCGGTCACGTGCAGTACACCCGTAACACCGTCACCGGCGCGTCCACCGCTGAGCTGGCCGTACTGCTGGTCGACGCCCGCTACGGCGTGGTCGAACAGACCCGACGGCACACCGCGGTACTGGCGCTGCTGCGGGTCCCCCGCCTGGTGCTGGCTATCAACAAGATCGATCTTATCGACTACGACGAGGCGGTGTGCGCGGCGATAGGCAAGGACTTCGTCGGGCTGGCCAAGACCATGGGCTACCCCGAGGAGAACATCGTCACCATCCCGGTCTCGGCGTTGCTCGGGGACAACGTGGTGGAGCCATCGAGCAATACTCGCTGGTACGGGGGTCCAACGTTGCTGTCGCACCTTGAGTCGGTGCCGGTCACCGGCCCCGAGGTGGACGGCCCACTGCGGCTGCCCGTGCAGTACGTGATCCGTCCTCGTACCGCCGAGCATCCCGACTACCGCGGCTATGCCGGCCAGATCGCCGCGGGCAGCATTCGCCCCGGCGACGAGGTCGTCGTCCTGCCCTCGGGTAGCCGAACCACCGTGCAGCGGGT
>JBGSWT010000382.1:0-1621 GCA_041751815.1 Pseudonocardiaceae bacterium | reverse complement strand
GGCCTCGGGCGCGGGCAGCGCCCCGCTGGGGCGGGTGATCAGCCACAGAGTGGGTGGTGCGCTGTCGGGGATGCGACTGCAGGCCGCGGCCACCGCGCCCAATGCCGTGATGCGGGCAACGGCCTGGTCCGTCGCTGCGGCAGGCGCAGTGACGGGCTCCTCATCGAGGAGGACGACGACCTGTGGCGGGATTGCCTCAGTGGACACCGCTGCGAATCGTTCGGCGGCCTCGAGCCCCAGTTGCTGTACGTGGACCTGGTGGCCTTGGACGTCCAATTCGGCGGCCAGTGCCCGGGCCATCGGTCCCTCGGGATCTTCTGCCGCGATCAGCCAGCGGGCCGGCGGATGCTCCGGTGGCGCACACCGCGCAGGGTCGGCAATGTTGGTGCTCGGGCGCTGAGCTACCACCAGTGAGCTTGCGGAATCAGCGAAGTGCGCGCCGTCTCCAGCGATGTGCGCGTCGGTGAATCCACATTCCGGCAACAGACTCAGCCACTGAGCCGCGGACAGCAGTGGAGTGGTCGTGCGCAGGTCGAGATCGGTGAAAATCCAGAAACCGTCCAGCAATCCGACAATCGGGGCAAGATGTTCCGTGTCGTGGGCTTCGAGCGTCACCAGCTGCCCTCCCGGAGCCAGCAGGCGCCGGACCTTGCCCAGGGTGGCCCGCAGGTCAGTGGTGGCGTGCAGCACATTGGCGGCGATGACGAAGTCGAAACTCTCGTCGGCCAGGCCCTGCTCCGCAGGATCACGTTCGAGATCGAGGGTGCGGTACTCCAGGAAATCCTGGTGCTCGAAGCGGGGACGGGCGCGGGGAAAGAAAGCTGAAGAGATATCGGTGAACACGTACTGGGTGCGCTCGGGCGGCAGCACGTCCAGCAACCCTGAGGTAAATCCACCGGTACCCGCTCCCACCTCCAGGATGCGCAAAGGACGATCTGAAGGCCAGTCCGCCACCGCCGCCATCAGCAGGGTTCGTGCCGCGTGCAGGGACAGCCTGCCGCCGATCAGAGTCGTGTAGAACCACTCGATGAGGTGCCGGTCGGCGTCGGTGAAGAGCAGTTCCAGCGGATCGCACGTTCCGCGCAGGACATCGGCCAGATGCAGACCGCAGCGACCGGGTAGAACGAGTGAGAACACATACTCCGGGAAGTCGTGCAGCATCGTCTGGAACAGTTCCTCCGGCGGGGACGTGGTGGTCATGCGCCACCGTCGCGGGCCCGGCTGGTCCACGTCCTGCAGCACACCCTGGTCGCAGGCGGCGGCCAGCAGGCCCTCGGCCAGCCTGGTGTATTTGGGCAGTATCCCGGCGTTGCGCAGGTCGTCGAATTGGAATTCGTTTGTCCCGCCCAGCAGCTGCTTGATTGCCTCGACGGTGAAAAGCGCGGTGAGCCGTTTGCACCGCTGTATGAAATCCACGTCCCGTTGCGCGATGCGGACGACCTTCGGCGGTAGGGGCTGCGCTGCGGCGGCCGCCAGCAGTGCTGACGGTGCGGCCAGGACACTGTCGACCGTCGGTGAGTGCGGGTGGGGCGCGGCGCGCAGCACCGTGTCGTTGCGCTCGACAGGCGCAGCGGCTCCACCGGTGAACCGGTGGAGCCGGCATCCCAGCACCTCCAGCGCC
>JBGSWT010000381.1:0-14923 GCA_041751815.1 Pseudonocardiaceae bacterium | reverse complement strand
GTCGTCCAATCCCGCGACCAGCGACAGCGCGACCATTCGGTGCGTCGGGGACGCGGACGCCGCCACAGTCAGCAGCTCCCGCGCGGCGGTGATCGGGGCTCGGGCACCCAGCCATGGGCCGGCCCGCCGCCACGCCAGTTCCTCATCAAGCCGCTCCACCGCAGCCAGGACCTCAGCGGCGGTCATCATCTCGGTGACGACCGACGGAGTCAGGCTCGCCACCTGATCCAATACCCAACCGCCCAGCGGGGACAGCCCCACCTTCCCACCCGTCGAGGCCACCACTCCGAACCGGGTCAGCAGCTCCATGATCATGTTCGTCGGCTGGTCACGGCCGCCGGCCAGCTCCCAGAACGGCGTGAACACGACATCGTGGGAGTGCCGCAGCAGATCCCAGACCCGGCCGGCGAACTCCTCGACGCGTAGCCGGCCCGGTTCGGCCGTGAGTAGGCGCAACACTGCCACCGGAGCGGTCGGGATCCCCGACCACGGGTTGTCGGGGTCGTCCCATGCCTCGATCTTTGCCCGAAACGCCCGCCACCAGAAGCCGAGCACCGCGTCGTCCGGGACACCCACCGACTCCGCGAGTGCCTCGCCCGTGTGGGCGACCGTGCCCTCCACCACAACGAATCCGCAGTCCAACGCCATGACCCACGGCTCGTGCAACCACGGCAGGTCGGCGGCGCTACGAAACCTCGACGGCACCAGGGCGCCGAGCACCTGCGCCACCTCCGGCACATCGCCCGGCCGCAGCACCCCCTTCGGGGTGACCGGCCGCCCGGCACCCAGCCATGTGGCCAGCCGCCGTGCCTCATCGAACGCGGTGCAGGCACGAGCCTCCTGCGCCGCCTCATGGACACCAAACAAGAGTAGATCGCCAGTCACGCCGCGAGGATAACGATGCCGCCCGCACGCGGCTGTTGACAGGCACCGGATGCGACCGGGCTGACCGGCGCGGACCTGACGCCCACAAGACCAAGGTCCGGGCGCACCCGCTCACATACGCCGTACCATGTCGAGCCAGAACCCCACCCGACCTGCGGTGTATGCGGCACGGGCCTGCGCCCACTCGCGGGCCAGTCCCTCCAGGATCACCACGCAGGTATCCCGTGCGGTTGATGCGCCCGCCGCGGCAAGGATGTCCCGCTCGACACCGTGTGTCAGGGCGTAATCCTCCCAGAGCAGGTACTCCAACAGATCCTGCCAGTACATGGACGCGACGATCCCGGTCACGGGCCAGTCGGTTCGCGCATACGCGAGGATCATCTCTTGGCCGACCGCCCCGAGATACCCGGAGGAATCGTCACCGGCTTCCTGCGCGAACACCGCGACCGTCAGTGCTGCACGCCGCACCGCGAGCACCACCGCCGGATCGCCGCCCGCGTCGCGTTCCGCTACGGCGACGCCGGCCTGAAAATCGTCGGCGAGCATCATGGTCGCGCCCTCACCGAAGGTCCACCGGTCGATCCCGGAGGAAAGAACCAAGCGATCGTGAAACGGCTGCGGCGAAACGGGAAAGCCATCCCAATTGCCGGTCGCGGCCCGCTGCGCCAACCGCACCCTCGGGGTCTGAATCATCGGCACGCTGGGCTCGTTGTTGGCCAACGCCCGCTTGAATACCTTACGGCGGGCCTCGGCCGCCACGCCCTTGGCGATGACCCGTTCACCGGCCACAGTGGCCGCGTCGAGTCCGGCCTCATCAAGCCGACGGCGCAGGTCGAGCACGTGACTCCAGAACGCCTCGCCGTTGCTTGCACTACCCGACTGCCCATACGCCGAGGGGTCGAACAACCGCTCGGACAACCCCTCCCAGTTACCACCATGATCAGCAACACACAACACACAAAAACGTCGATCCCACTCCGACCAACCGTCGACCGCGCCAGAAACGACGTTCACGCGACGCGCCCCCGATCCCCTCACCCGGAATGCGGCCCCACAGCGAATACTCGTCCCAGTCAAGGTCCTCGACCAGCGCGGCGAGTTCCCGAGCGTGCCTGGGCGTCGTGACGTTGTGCGATCGCGCACGGTGAAGTCCAGTGTCAACACGATGGAACTCCGTCACCAAATCAGCACAGGATCACGGCTGGTCCCACGATCTCAGGTGCCACCTGGGCGGTGGACTCGCTTGCCCAGGGTCGTTGCCCAGGTACCGAAGATAGGCCGCTTGCAGCCACGCCGCGACACTACCGTCCGGCAACGTCAACGATGCCAGACCGACCTCACCGGTCTCCTTACCGCAGCGGCAGGTGGCCACCACCCCGGGTGTCCGGCCCGCGCCGATGGCGATCACCTCGACGGGCATGCCCAGAAAGACCACGTCGAAGGGCACCGGGGTCTCATCCCCGAGCACCGTGCAGAAAGCCGTCATGCACTCTTCTTCGTCGTGACAGTCCACGACGATCTCGGCGATCAACTCGTCGAGCTCCCGCACAGAGCTCCTCCGGTGGCAGTGGTGGGGGTCATCTTGGCAGTCGGGTGAGCAGACCCGCCTGGATCACGTCGCCGGTTCGAGGAGTGGCGCGTTGGCTCCCTCCGCCAGCAGGTTCAGCCGCACCAGATAGCGGCCGAGCGGCGTGAGTTCGACGCGGGTGCCCGGAATGGGGGCCACAGCCCAGGCCGGTTCGCCAAGCAGGACGCTGGAGTGGCGAGCCAACTGGTCGATCTCGGTGTCGATTTCGGTGTCGATTTCGGCGTGGGCGGGCACGGTGACAGCGACAGCGACAGCCTCGGTCCCCGCGACCAGACCGGTACGCACGGCCGCGCCGATCATCACGGCCAGCATCTCGTCGGCGTCTGACCCGTGGTAGTCAGTGATCAGCGTGTCGACCAGGTCATCGAGCTGTACCGGCTCGTTGATCCGGTACAGCTCGCCAAGAGCCCTCGGTCCCCATGGCCGGCAGAACTCGTCCAGTTTCGGGATCGGATTGTCCCCGGCGGCCAGTTGAGTCGGACCGGTCAGCGCGATGTCGACGATGTCCTTCCACACCCGCAAGGTGTGCTCCGGATCGGTGTCATCAGCCACCGCCCGCTCCAAAGCCGGAAGCACGGGCCCCGCAACCACCGCAGTCCGGTGGAGTCGCAGAATTTCGGTGTCCATGGCCAGCCGCCAACCGCGGATCAGCCCGAGATGATCACGAGGATCACGGACAGAATCGCGGACCTCCACGCCTAGGGCCGCGCCCAGCGACCGGGTGTCGGCTGCCGAGGGAAGGCCCTGCCTGGTCACTCTCCGGCCCGCACCGGCCCACCGTCCGCACGCGACCATCTTGCGCGCCAGCGCTGATTCTCGCGCGGCATCGGCAAGTTCGTTGATCGGAGGCAGGGCAACAGGCGGATTGACCGGCGCTTCCAGGCAGTCCTGGCAGGTGTCCGGGTCATGCCTGCGAAGCTGCGGCGGGACCGGCATGCCAGGTGCGATCGCGGCGACCTGGCTGTCCCTGATCACGAACTGGGACGTCAGGAGTTCGGGTTGCCGGTCGAGCAGAACACCGAGCACGGCACGTCGCCGTTCGGTCGGCGCCGCGCCGAAAGCGGCGGCCCAGGCATCGACCGCGATGTCGTCGGTAAGGTCAACCCCATCGGCGCGCATCGTGGTGAAGATCCGCTTGGCCAGACGCCACACCGACTCGTCCGCCATGGCCGCGGGAAACTTCGCCGCTGCCCTGTCCAACTCCGTGTGCAGGGCGGCGATGCGCATGCTGCCCGGATGGAATCGATCGGTGTCGTCCAGGAAATCGACCAACACCCGCAGCACGGTGGGGCCCCGCTCAGTCAGCCGGTAGACATCGGTCAGCCTGGGCGCGGCGGAGTCAATGAGCAGGCGATGCGCGTCACCGGTCTTCCACAACGTCGGGTCGGGACTGTTGAGCCAGTTCTCCCGTGCCTCAAGGAGGACCTCCAGGCAGCAGACGGCGTTCCCGCCGGGCAGCCAGTCCACGTCAGCAGCATCCTGGTCCGCCCTGCCGGACAGCCATCCACAGACGTCTCGAACGAGCCTGACCGAGGCACGATTGAACACATCCGCAGGATAGTGGTCGGCATCCCGGGCCCGCGGGAGGCGGTGCGGCATGCCAGTTAGCCTGCGGCGCCCGCCGTTCACTTCACGTGAGCGAACACGCTCCGCTGTCCGCCCGAACCACGAACATTGAGACAAGCACGGACAGTTCTGTGGCGAACCCTGCCGGGGGCACCAGGCCTGAGCAGCAACGACGCGCTGACCAAGCTTCAGCGTCAGGTCGACGAAGACCGGCACCCGAAGACGGCCATCACTGTTCGGCAGGCCATCACACAGTGGCTCGACGTAGTGGATCTTGAGACACCACTCGCGAGCAGTACCAGGACCTGATCCGGCTCTATATCGTGCCGACCTTCGGCGACATGCTTGCGAGCAAGCTCGACGCCGAGCTGCTAGAACGCTTCTATGCGCCGCTGCATCGCTGCCGTGCGCTGTGCACAGGACCAGCCCGCGCCGGGCATGTCTGCCGACAGCTGAGCACCGCAGACTCCTCCGACTGATCTTGTAGGGATCTCGGCAAGATTGATCGCCGGTCCCCCGCTCGGCGTCCGGTTAAGGCCCTCCCTTCGTCGGGGCGCATCGCGGGCACGGCTTACGGGAATCCGCAGGTTCGGCCGCTGTCGAACGTCCCCGGTGCCGTTCATTGACTGAGACGCGCTTCTCGTGTGGCTTGGGCCGTCGCGAACCGCAGCTTCTGTCTCTTCGGCGCGCCAAGACGAAGCGCGAAATTCTTTCGGATCTGCAGTCACACGAACGGGGCGTGACACGATCAGGAGAAGGAGCAGGATGTGAGGAGGCGTCGTGGATGGTGCTGTAGTGGACTTGCAGCGGCAGTCCCCTCGGACGTCCCGGAGATAGTCCTACGCCGCATCCCAGAGATCAAGGACGCCTGGGCGCGTCGCTGCATGATGGCGCAAGTGCCACCCTGGCGGTCGCGGGGAGCGCGGCCACCGCGGGCAGTGTCGGATTCTCGGCAGCATCGCGACCGTGTTCAGCGCTGGCCTCAGAGGTGCGTTGGCGTGCCGCCGATGCAGTCAATTAAGCCCAGCTTGGAAGATCGGGCAGTGATCAAGGGTCTGGCCTGCGTTGAAGCTGGCCTGCGGGTACTCGGTGACAGGTGACGTGAGTGACCACTGCTGACCCTGAGAAGGGGGCACGCTGGGACGTGGTCAGCCGAGACCGACGCGTGCGGACTCGTCGCGCTACTTGGGCTGACAACGATCAGCAAATAATCCGAGCTAGACCAAATGGGTGGGCTTTACGTACATACGTATCAGATGCAGCGTCGACTTTCTCTGTGATCTGAGGCCGCGAGTCGGTAACCAACAAGGGGCTACTATGGAATCGGGAAGTGCGTCCCACGAGAATAATCTTCCGGCGCCACAGAATGAACAATCTAGATCGCCAGCTCGCGGCCGCGCACAAATCGGCGCGGGTTACTTCTTGATCACGATGGGCATAATTATAGGCTTCTTTGGATTTGGCGCGCTGAGACCGAACTCCAACAAGGAAATATGGATTTACATCGTGGGGGCTGCCCTGGCATTCGTCGCCGCATGCGTGCTTTCCCTGGCCGCCACGCTGCTTCGCCGAGGAAGGAAACACCTCGTCCCAGTACTGCCTCTGGACGCTGTTCCCGCTGGCGACTTCGTGCTTTACCTTCGAGCGTTCACCGATGACATCAAATTTACTGAGGTCAAGGTCTCGAATCGAGGAACGGCCAGTTCACCCGTTCTCGCTCCGGTCCCGCGGACCGAAGAAGAGCAGATACGTGACGCAGTACTACCTTTTGGCCCGTTGATCGCAGTGGGGCGCCCTGGTGAACCACTGCCCGAACTGGGCGCGCAACGGGGGTACCTCAGGCATGACTCGTGGCAGGGCACCGTACTCGCGATGATGCGAGCAGCCCATTTGGTCTTGCTGAGCGCAGGCCTCAGCCAAGGTCTGCACTGGGAGCTGACCCAGGCCATAGCGAACGTGCCGCCGGAACGTCTCGTACTGATCATTCCCATGGACCACCAGGAGTACTCACAGTTCCGACAGCAACTGTCTCACTGTTTCCCACAAGGTCTGCCTCCTTATCCGGAGGGAAAGACGGTCAAGTATTCCGAGAAAATCCGTGGGGTGATCTATTTTAACCCGGACTGGGACCCCGCTTTCGCCCGTTTCGATCTAGAATCCGCGCGGGGAAATAAAATTCGCACTATTGAATCACACTTTGTCTACGGTCTGCAGCCGGTCTACCAGAAGCTGGGCGCACCGTGGCCTGGAGTTGAAAACCTACCGCTACTTCCAACCGCGGTTCCACAATATTGGCCCCTGCGTAGACAGCTGACCCGCTACTATGTGACCTTAGCGTTCAGCGCTCTGTTCACGTTAGGATCCGTGGTCTTTGTTTCCTTCGCGCTTGTGTCAATGATCACGTCTGGCTAAATTGGATCGGGTCCCGAGCTGTGGCTGTGACTAGGTCGCCCATTGCTCATCACGTTGCAGTCGGCATGTCATCGTGTGCGCTTCCGCGTAGTTCACCGAGCGACTCGCCGCGCCGCGGTGCCCGACCTGAGCAGCAAGACCTCTACGATTTCTGCATGAACGTTGATCGGCCGTGTATCTGTGCAAGGGTGTCATTGTGTGACGCTGAGCTGCGGCTATGTGCTACTGTTGATGGGCCTGTGCGGACTTGGCGCGCCGTTTTCCGGTGAACACCCGCCCGCCGGGCCGGTCCGCGCGAGCCGGGGGCGGCGCACCATGGGAATTTAGCTGGGGTATCATCGCCTACCCGAACACATGAAAACACTCTTGATCTACTGCTCTTATTGCTCAGCATCCGGGAATCAGTGCCACGAACGGCGCAGAAAAGCTGGGTGGCCGTAGAATACAGCAGAAATCTAGTTAGTCCGCGTACCGATTCGGTCCCGGAAGTCGACAAAGCGCTCACGATCGGGATCGAGGAAATCAAGAAGGTCCACAAGCGCATGCTGTACGCAAATCAGCCGCTCAGGAACCTCCCCTGGAAATTCCTCAATCGCCTGCCCGAGACGATCGAACCAGCGTGCAAACTGCGGATCAGATTGTCGGGCCACAAATTCTGCGTATCCAATGCACTCGCAGCGCGGGCCGAGGCGCGCAGAAGGATCGATCTGCGTGACCATCAGCTCACCGATAGCACGCTGATAGCCTCGATAAATATAGTAGTGGTCTCTCCATTTATACGTAGTCGCAAAGAGGTCCTGAACACGGTGCAGCTTCCGATTCAATTCAACTGTGGTTACGGCAGATCCGAGATCAAGAAACTGCATTTCTTTGCGAATAATCTCAAGCCATCCGAAGAACTCGGAAATCACGAACAGCGTATTGAGTCTGAAGTACTCCGGATCGCGCCCCCCGCTGTAACCTCGCGCAATATTGTAGATTCGACTCTGGAGGTCGTAGGCAGAGCGCAGAAGCGGGTCGCGGTACAGTGCGACTAGACGCTGCGACTCCTCGGCCTTCGAATCAGCTTCCCGAGTTCGCGCGAGATCATCTTTGAACCTTTCCAGGTCTCGCTGATAGTCGCTACGCAACAGTTCTAGCTGGCGAACCGAACGGCGTCTCAATAAGTCCACGCCGATTGCCGAGATCAGCGATAGGATTGCGGACACAACCGCGACCACGATCGCCGCTTCCGCTGTTGCCGACATAATCCTCCCGCTCAGAGGGGGACACTGTGGACGCCGATCATCGTTGATCTCGACGCCGTGACCTGGCGGACCGCCAGGTCACGTACCCAACGCGATGGGGCCAGCTCTCGACATGGTTGGCGATCGACGGTGGCGTTCAGGTTGCACCGCCGCAGCCCAGCGTAGTCAATAGCTCGTGGAATCAATCGTGGAATCAACCGCCGGCCACGGTGGCCGACGTAGACACTGGTGACCCTGGAGGAGCCCGCCGGCAGCGACGAGCGACTCGGCGACGATGCGACCCAGATCGCGCAGGTGCACGTGGCCAGGCACGA
Source organism: Pseudonocardiaceae bacterium (assembly GCA_041751815.1). GTDB lineage: Bacteria > Actinomycetota > Actinomycetes > Mycobacteriales > Pseudonocardiaceae. The sequence goes on along the minus strand of JBGSWT010000381.1, from coordinate 6,911 downwards.
ACTGTGTGAAGCTGTTCGCCCGCCACAATCGGCTTGCCGAAGTCGTCGTTGGTCATGGCGGTCGCACGCCAGAGCGCGCGGGCGCCTGCCATGTTGCGTCCAAGCGTGACTGTCTCCAGGGAGTGGTCCACTAACCGGGACACCATCCTCTCAGCCGGGACGGCCCCATGATGCCCCTGAGCGGTAGTGGCACACTGGCACCCTCCTGCGGCAGGTGGGGCATCGGGGCCGATCGGACGGGGATTATGACGCCAACGCAGCAACGACAAGACACCCGCTTTGGTCCGCTTCGCGCTACCCATCGCCCATGACTGGACGCATGTTGAGACGCGGTCGGCGTGGCGCGGTAGTGGCGACGAGATCGACAGCCTGGGGTGCGGCCGTGGCCGTGACGCTGTTCACCGCTGGCGTCGCGGGCTGTGCGGGTGCGCAGAGCCAGGACGACAAGCAGCCTGAGGTCGCCACTGGGCCGTTCACACCGTCGACGGCCAATCCGGACCCGTCCCGGCAGATCCCCGGCGTGCTGGTCGAGTCCTATCAGGACGTGCAGCATGTGAAGCCAACCCAGCGGGTGGCCTATGACCACAGCCCGCCCTTCGGCGGTTCACACGACGGGTTCTGGGCCGCATGCAACGGCGTGGTGTACCCACGCGCGGTGCGCAACGAGAACATGGTCCATTCCCTGGAGCACGGGGCGGTGTGGATCGCGTACAACCCCGACCGGGTCACTGGGGACGCGGTGGAGGCCTTGGCCAGCCACGTACGAGGCCAGCCCTACATGATGCTCTCGCCCTATCCCGGACTGACGACCGCGGTATCGCTGCAGTCATGGGGTCACCAGCTCGCAGTGGACAGCGTCGAGGACCCACGGATCGACCAGTTCATCCTCGCTCTGCGACAGAACCCCAACACCCACCCCGAGACTGGGGCTAGCTGTGATGCATTGGGCCCCGGCAGGTTCGCCCAGGACACCCCGCCGCCGTTTGACCCCAGCCCGCCGGGACCGGACGCGGTTCCCGCCTGAACCGGGGTCGGGGCGGTGGAACCCGCAGTTGGCCTGCGTCGGCGACCTCGTGGCTCGCCGGGGTACAGATCTCCGCGGCACTCGAGCAGAGCCGCCGTCGCGACATCAGCCCGCCCTACCGGACGTCAGTGAGTTCACCCGCGCTTGCGGGGGGTGGCAGTTCTCTTACCGGCGGCAGGACCCGCCGTATCGCGCTCGCGGCGGACGGTCGGCTTTTTTCCTTTGATGGTGGTGCGCCGCAAAGCTGCGATCACGTCGTCGGCCGCGGACTCGGCCACCTCCACCAGCGAGAAGCGATCGGTGATCTCGATCGCCCCGATGTCGCGGCCACTGAGATGGGACTCCCCGGTTATGGCCCCGACCAGGTCCTGTGGCCGGATCCCGGTGCTGCGCCCGACACCGAGGTAGACGCGCGTCATCCCACCTGTCCGGGCACGACCGCGCCCGCCTTGGCGTCCAACGGCACCATGGAGATCTGGTCGCGTGCGCCCGGACACCTCGGCGACCTCGGGAATCTCCTCTTCGTCGGCTTCGCCCCCAAGGGACTCGTGAGCCAGCTTCACCGCAGCGAGCGCCACCTCCATGACATCGAACTCGTCAGCGAGCGTCTCGACCACGACACGGAAGCGCTCCAGATCGTTGGTGAGGAGGCTTTCCTGCAGCGCGGCGCGGGTCAGCTCGAGGCGTCGGGCGCGCAGATCGGCGATCGTGGGCACCTTCTCCACCGTGATCCGCTGTTTCGTCACCCGCTCGATCGCCTTGAGCATCCGGTGCTCGCGCGGCTCCGCTAGCGTGATTGCCACACCTCCGCGGCCGGCACGGCCTATCCGGCCGATCCGGTGCACGTATGCGTCGGGCGCTGAAGGAACGTTGTAGTTGACGACGTGGGTCAGCTGCTCGATATCAAGCCCGCGAGCAGCCAGGTCGGTTGCGATGAGCAGATCCGCGGTCGCACTGCGCAGGCGCCTCATTACCCGGTCGCGTTGGTCTTGGCCCATCCCGCCGTGCAATGCTTCGGCGCGGTAGCCGCGTCCGTTCAAGGTCTCGGTGAGCTGGTCGACCTCCTCCCGGGTCCGGCAGAAAACGATCGCAGCCGAGGGCGCCTCCACATCCAACACCCGTCCGAGAGCAGCGGGCTTTTGCGCGCGGCTGACCACATACGCGCTCTGCCGCACCAGCGGGCCCGTACCTGCAGCCGTCGCCTCGCGGCCCATCTCAATCCGGACCGGATCACGCAGATGGCGGCGAGCGATCCCGTCGACGCGAGACGGCATCGTCGCGGAGAAGAGCACGGTCTGCCTATCCGCAGGAGTGCTGTCGAGGATCGCCTCGATGTCCTCGGCGAACCCCATGTCGAGCATCTCGTCCGCCTCATCCAGCACGACCGTTTCCACACCGTGCAGGCGAAGCGTGCCACGACCGATATGGTCGATTGCGCGGCCAGGTGTGGCGACCACGACATCGACCCCGCGTTCCAGCACCTGCAGCTGCCGGCCGATCGGCTGCCCGCCATAGATCGGAAGGACGCGGACACCAAGATCGCGGCCGTAGCGGTGGAACGCTTGCGAGACCTGCATGGCCAGCTCACGTGTGGGTACGAGCACCAGCGCCACCGGCTCGGCGCCTCGCTCGTCAGCGGACATCTGCTGCAACACCGGCAACGCGAACGCCGCCGTCTTGCCCGTCCCCGTCGCGGCCTGACCGAGCAGGTCACGTCCCTGCAGCAACGGCGGGATCGCCTCGCGCTGGATCGGCGTGGGTTCCTCATAACCAAGCCCAGACAGTGCATGCAGCAACTCGGGCCGCAGCGCCAGATCGGCGAAGCCCGCCGCGTCCTCGGACGCGTTCACACTCATCATCGCCCTCCTGATCTTGCTCCCGTCCATGGGAGCCGCGAGCGCCTACGAGCGACCATGCTGATCAGAGCCTGATGCATGAGCGCCCCACCCTGCGCCCATGGTTCTACCGAATGGGCCGTACCTGCGGGCACCCGGGCGTGCTGTGGTCGAGGCACGTCGATAACCCTGCGGATCAACGAATAGCCGCTAGACGTTGGCGATCTACCGCAAGCTGGTCAACTCTCTCTCAGGATGTAAGCAATTCGGCGGGGCACTTGTCCACCGCTGTGACACCGCCACAATCGACGATGACCAAGCGATGGCCGCCTTCGCCGACACCACCACGTCGCAAGATCACAATCTACGGCATGAGTACTCACCCTCGCTGGTCGGCCACCGCCAGCTTCGAAAGTAAGGCGACCACAACCCGCTCTGGTGTCGCCGAGCGCGACACCAGGGCTGTCCGAAGCCGCCCCCGCAACCCTGACGTCGAACTCGGCGCAGGTAAAGCTGTGACGCACGGCAGCTCGACTCATTTTCACCCTCAGGGCGGCGCGCAGCGCCTACGGAGTTGGCTCTGATATCGGGCGTGACCCGGCCGGGCTACGTCGCTTGCCATGGTCAGACCGTCAAGAAGAATGAGAGCAGCGCGAATAGCGTGTAGAGGCCGTACGGCAATCCGAGGCTGATGTCGGGCAGGGTGAGAAAGTGCTGACCCAAAGTCGTCACCACCACCTTCTACCTTGGGTCATTGTCGGCAGCGCCACCCGGAGTCCCTCCGGAGCCGGTCGGCGCATCGCGTCCTCGATGAGCGGGTCGGGTTGCCGCAATCCGAGTTCGGCCTCCACGAATCGGGCGGCCAGCTCTGACCAGTCGTGCGGGCGACGGAGCATCGCGTGGCCATCGCCGAGCACGTCGAAACGACACACCCGGGAAGTGACCTGCTTGGCGCGCACCGCAAACCGGTAGGACAGCCGCGGATCGGTCGTATGCTCCCGGTCACCGTGCGCGATGAGCACAGACCGCCCGGCGAGCTGCCGCACCGGCTCATCGTCCAGGGTCCACGGCGCCAACGCACACACCGCGGACACCGCCGGGTGGTCAGCCACCCGCAGCGCCGCCCGCCCGCCCATCGAATGCCCCAACAGCGCTATCGACGCGTCCCGGTGCTGCTCCCGTAGCTGCGTCTATGCCCACCGCGCGTCCTGCACCGGGTGCTGCTCGGGCTCGTCCCACCCGCGATAGCGATACCGCAAGATACGTACCGACATCCCGCGCCCGTCGTCACGCCGGTGCAGGAACCGAGCGAAGGGAACCATCCGGAGATAGCTGAGCTGCGTCCGCCGCCGGACTGTGGTCGGGCTCCGAGCCTGTCCCCCGTGCAGCACGAGAACGATTGAACGGACCCCTGCGGGGTCCGCCGGCCAGCGGTCCTCGATCCAGGGTGTGGGTTCGGTCAAGGGTTTGGCGCCTCGGCTCGTGTTGTCACAGCGTCCGCGCCAGTCGATCCGCCAGTAGGCGTATGAAATGTGACGGATCGGTCAATTCACCACCCTCTGCCAGGAGCGCCATCCCGTACAGAAGCTGCGATGTTTCCGCCAGTCCGGCGTCGTCCTTGCGCTCGACGTAGGATTTCTGTAGTCCGCTCACTAAGGGGTGCGTGGGATTGAGTTCGAGGATGCGCTTGATGCGGGGCACATCCTGGCCCATGGCGCGATACATCTTCTCCAGAGTTGGCGTGACGTCGTGTGCGTCTCCGACGACACAGGCCGGTGAGGTGGTGAGGCGTGACGACAGCCGTACCTCTTTCACGTCTTCTTGCAATGTGGTCGTCATCCAGGACAACAGATCGGCAAAGTCTTTCTGCTGTTGGTCTCGTTCGGACTCGGCCGTTTTCTTCTCTTCCTCGGTGTCGAGGTCGACCTGTCCCTTGGCGATCGACTGGAGCCGCTTGCCGTCGAATTCGCGAACCGAGTCGACCCACATCTCGTCGACCGGATCGGTGAGAAGGAGCACTTCAAAGCCTTTGGCTCGGAAGGCTTCCATATGTGGGGAGCTCTCGATGATCGACCGCGACTCGCCCGTCATGTAGTAGATGTGCTGCTGTCCCTCTTTCATGCGATCCAGATATTGCCGCAAGGTGGTCAGTTGCTCTGCGTGGTAGGTCGATGTGAACGACGTGATGTCGAGGATCGTATCGCGATTTTCGACGTCGTTGATGAGCCCTTCCTTGACGGCGCGGCCGAACTCCGTCCAGAAGGTGTTGTAGCGGTCGGCGTTGCCGGCCATCATGTCCTTCACCGTCGACAGCACCTTCTTGACCAGGCGTCGGCGCATCACCTGGATCTGACGATCCTGCTGGAGTACCTCTCGTGAGACGTTAAGCGACAGGTCCTGCGCATCCACCACACCTTTGATGAAGCGCAGGTACTCAGGCATGAGCGCTTCACAATCATCCATGATGAACACACGTTTCACGTACAGCTGGACGCCGCGCTTGCGATCCCGCATGAACAGGTCCAGCGGTGCGTGGGAGGGGATGAACAGCAGCGCCTGGTACTCGAACGTACCTTCCGCCTTCATGCTGATGATCTCAAGCGGGTCGTTCCAGTCATGACTTACGTGCTTGTAGAAATCCTTGTACTCGTGTTCCTCGACCTCGCTTTTGGAACGCGCCCATAGCGCCTGCATCGAGTTGATCGTCTCGACTTCCCTCGTGACCTTGCCGTCCTTATCCGGGCGGTCGACTTCCATCTTGATGGGCCATGCGATGAAGTCGGAGTATCGCTTGACGATCTCCTTGATCTTCCAGCCGTCCGTGTAGTCGAAGAGTTGGTCGTCCTTGTCCTCGGGTTTGAGATACAGGGTGACCGCAGTGCCTTGCGGCGCGTCGCCGACCGACTCGATGGTATAGGTGCCCGCACCGCTGGATTCCCAGCGGGTGGCGTGGCTTTCTCCTGCGCGACGCGTCAGCAGCGTGACCTTGTCGGCCACCATGAAGCTGGAGTAAAAGCCGACACCGAACTGCCCGATGAGCTCCTGGGAGGCCGCCGCTGCATCCTTCGACTCCTTTATCTTGTCCAGGAACTCGACCGTACCTGATTTCGCGATGGTCCCGATCAGAAGCACCACATCGTCGCGCGACATGCCGATGCCGTTGTCCCGCACGGTGAGCGTGCGTTGCTCTTTATCGACCTCGATATCGATGTGCAGATCGGAAGTATCCACCTGCAGGTTCTTGTCGCGGAACGCTTCCAAACGTAATTTGTCCAACGCATCGGAGGCGTTGGAGATGAGCTCCCGCAGGAAGGTATCCTTGTTCGAGTAGATCGAATGAACCATCAACTGCAACAGCTGGCGCGCCTCGGCCTCGAACTCGAGTGTTTCGACCTGCGTGTTCACCGGTTTCCTTTCTGGAAGAGGGCTATCGACGAATAGTACGTGCGCTGCCGCCCGGGCTCAACGCCACGTCGTGCCTCGTCGAACGGCTGCCGGCCCGCGCCGAGGATGAGCCAGGCTCGGGTAAGACGACATACGCCGCTGCGTGTGGACACGGGTCTGACCAGCTGCGTGTGGACACGGGTCTGACCATTGGTCAGGCTGGAGGCATGACCGTCAAGGTTGGCATCTCACTGCCAGACGCGACTCACGCTCGGGCGCTGCAACATGCACCCAGTGCCGGACTACGCTGTCAGGGCTAGTCGATGCGGCACTCAAGACGGAGCTGACGGCCGCGAGCTCGCCGACCACGTGGTGATGCTCGCCGAGGGGCCGACGATGTCGACCGACTGCGTACCCGTGCGCGGTCGCGCAGCCGCGCCCTCTCCGCGTGGAAGACCGGACGGTGACGGCCGCACGCCAAGCACCGCCCAACCAGGGCGATGTCCTCATCTCCAACCCGTCCCCGCTGACGGGGGAACGCGAGCTGTTGGCCATCCTGCGAGGCCACTACGGCGTGTCCCGCGGATCTTCAAGCTCGACCCTCACTCTCGGGTTCCCCAACTCAACAGCAGTGCTGTTCCATGTGGCTCGGCCGCACAGCTCTGGTG
>JBGSWT010000380.1:0-3894 GCA_041751815.1 Pseudonocardiaceae bacterium | reverse complement strand
CAAGCTGCCGGGCGTGCCGCACTGCGGGCCGGCACCGACGTTCGCGAGGTCGACGCCGCCGCCCGGGGCGTGATCGTCGAGGCCGGGCACGGCGAGAACTTCATGCACGGTCTCGGGCACGGTGTGGGTCTGCAGATCCATGAGGCTCCGGCGTTGTCGCAGTTCGGCGTCGGTACACTGGCAGCAGGCATGACGGTCACCGTCGAGCCGGGTGTCTACCTGGCAGACCGGGGCGGCGTGCGCATCGAGGACACCCTCGTCGTTTCCGACGGCGAGCCTGAGCTCCTCACCCTGACCACGAAGGACCTCGTGGTCGTTCCGTGCTTGTGATGCTGTGCCGATGATGATGGGGCTGATGATGGCGGAGAGAGTGACAGGCTGACGTGGCCAACCCCAACGACCTGAAGAACGGGCTCGTGCTCAACCTCGACGGCCAGCTGTGGTCGGTCGTGAACTTCCAGCACGTCAAACCGGGCAAGGGCGGTGCCTTCGTCCGGACCACCCTGAAGAACGTGCTGTCCGGCAAGGTTGTGGACAAGACCTTCAACGCGGGCACCAAGGTCGACACCGCCACCGTCGACCGGCGAGAGATGACCTACCTGTACCCCGACGGTGCCGACTTCGTGTTCATGGACACCGACACCTTCGAGCAGACCACCGTTTCCGGTGAGACCGTCGGAGATGCGGCCAGGTACCTGCTCGACAACCAGACCGCACTGGTTGCCGTGCACGACGGCACGCCGCTGTACGTCGAGCTACCCACCTCGGTGGAATTGGTGATCTCGCATACCGACCCGGGCCTGCAGGGAGACCGATCGACTGGCGGCACCAAGCCCGCCACGCTGGAGACCGGCGCAGAGATTCAGGTACCGCTGTTCGTCACCACGGGGGAAAAGGTCAAGGTCGACACCCGGGACGGGCGCTACCTCGGCCGCGTCAGCTCCTGACGTGGGAGCCCGCAGCAAGGCCCGTAAACGCGCCGTCGACATCCTTTTCGAATCCGACCTGCGCGGGCTGGATCCGCTGGCCTTACTCGCCGAGCGGGTCGGCGTACCAGGTCTGCCCCCCGTCAGCGACTACGCCGTCTCGCTGGTGAACGGTGTGGTCGCGCACCAGGAGGACATCGACCGGATGCTCGCCGAGCAGGCCAAGGGTTGGACCGTCGAACGGATGCCCGCGGTGGACCGCGCGGTGCTCCGGCTGGGTGTGTTCGAACTGCTGTTCTCCGACGAGGTGGACGATGCGGTGGCCATCGACGAGGCCATCGAGCTGGCCAAGTCGCTGTCCACCGACGACTCGCCGCGATTCGTCAACGGCGTGCTGGGCACGCTGGCGCGTCAAGCACGCTCGTGAGTGGGATTAAGTGCCATAGCACTTAATCCCACTCACGACTCTTCCTTGGCGGGGCGAGCTTCCGGGGGCAGCACTCCCCAGCCGATCAGCTGCTCGGTGAGATCGCCCGGCGACATGTCGTAGATGATGGCCAGCGAGCGCAGATCCTCGGTGCGGATGGACAGCACCTTGCCGTTGTAGTCGCCGCGCTGACTCTGGATTGTCGCGGCGTAGCGAGCCAGCGGGCCTACCTTGTCCACCGGCAACTGCTGCAGTCGCTCCAAGTTAATGACGATCTTGGTGGCTGGTTCTCCCCCGGAGGGAATCCGTCCCTCTGGGAACAGTTCGGGTACCGGTACCCCGTCGAAGTCGGCAAGCTCAGCGAGCTTCTGCACGGTGACCGCGCGGTCACCGCGCTCATAGGAGCCGACCACCACGGCCTTCCAGCGGCCCGCCGACTTCTGCTCGACACCGTGCAGCGACAGCCCCTGCTGCTGACGGATGCCGCGCAATTTGGACCCCAGGGCCTTGGCGTAGTCGCCCATCTGGCGCTTCTCCTTCGTCTTCAACCCCGACCAGGGCGCCGCGCGCGCATCGGGATGATACGGAGAGTAATGCTGCGCTGAGTAACCTTCCAGGTCAAGCCATTGGGGGCCGAACACCGAGGAGAGTCACACACACCACCCGGTCGGGGCAGCGAGTGAGCGTCGATAACTCGCGACAACGTGTCCTGATACCGTCGGCGACCGGGGTCCGGGCGCCTGCCCGGCACCTGACGTCCTTGAAGACCCGTCCGGTGAGGCGGGGAAGGAGCTCGACCGTGTCGTCCCCCTTCGGGACGGGCGCGGCAGGACCACCGCGGCAGCATGAGCTGCTCTCGGCGGCCGATGTCACGCGCATCGTCGCTCGCATGGCGCATCAGATCATTGAGCGCACCGCTGGTCAGCCCGTGACGCTACTGGGCATTCCCACCCGGGGCGTCCCGCTGGCGCACCGGCTGGCAGACCGGCTCCGTGAGTTCGGCGCGACCCTGCCAGACGTGGGCACCCTGGATATCACGCTCTACCGGGATGACCTGCGACGCAGGCCCACTCGAGCGCTGCAGCCCACCGAGTTGCCCGCTGGTGGGCTCGACGATGTGCTGGTCGTGCTGGTCGACGACGTGTTGTACTCCGGCCGCACCGTCGGGGCGGCGCTGGACGCGGTGCGCGAGTACGGCCGCCCGCGGGCGGTGCAACTCGCTGTGCTGGTCGACCGGGGCCACCGGGAACTTCCGATCCGGGCCGACTACGTGGGCAAGAACCTGCCGACCTCGCGGGACGAGGAGGTCGGCGTGTTGCTCGTCGAGACCGACGGCGTCGATGCTGTCGTGATCCGCAGGGGGCCGCGGTGAGGCACCTGCTGACGACCACTGACCTGCAGCGCGAGACTGCCACGGCGCTGCTGGACACCGCCGAGGCGCTCAAGCAGGCATTGCTGGGTCGCGAGGTGCACAAGCTGCCGACGTTGCGCGGGCGCACTGTGGTCACCTTGTTCTATGAAAGCTCCACCCGCACCCGCGCCTCCTTCGAGATCGCGGGCAAGTGGATGAGTGCTGACGTGGTCAATGTCTCGGCTGCGGCGTCCTCGGTGGCCAAGGGCGAGTCGCTGCGCGACACCGCGCTGACTCTGGCCGCGATGGGCGCTGACTGCGTCGTGATTCGCCATCCTGCCTCGGGGGCGGCGCATCGGCTGGCCGGCTGGGTGCCCGCGCACGTGATCAACGCCGGTGACGGTACCCATCAGCACCCGACTCAGGCACTGCTGGACGCAGCTACGCTGCGTGATCGATTGGGCACCCTGAATGGGCGCACCGTCACCATCGTAGGCGACGTGCTGCATAGCCGGGTCGCTCGTTCGAACATCCACCTGTTGATTACTCTGGGTGCTCGGATTCAGCTGGTAGCTCCGCCCACCCTGCTGCCCTGGGGTGTCGAGAACTGGGAATTCGAGAACTGGAGCGCCCAGCACCGGGAACCGCAGATACGGCCGGTAACGGTCGGGCACGACCTCGACGCCGCGTTGCCCGGCACCGACGCGCTGATGGTGCTGCGAGTGCAGGTGGAGCGGATGCATGGCGGGTTCTTCCCGTCCGCCCGGGAGTACTCCATCAGCTACGGGCTTACCGAGGCCCGGCTAGGGCTGTTGCCCGAGCACGCCGTCGTGCTGCACCCGGGGCCGATGCTGCGCGGCATGGAGATCGCGCACTCGGTGGCGGACTCACCGCGCGCAGCGATCACCGACCAGGTCCGCAATGGGGTGCACGTGCGGATGGCGGTGCTGTACCACCTGCTAGCGGGCCAAGAGGAACCGGTATGACCCGACCGCTACATCTTCGCGGGATTCGCCCCTATAGCGCAGCAGCCCCGGTGGACCTGCTGATCCGGGACGGGGTGATCGCTGAGCTGGGTCCGGGCCTGGACGGCACCGGCGCCGAGGCACTCGACGGTGGCGGGCTGATCGCGCTGCCCGGCCTGGTTGATCTGCACGCGCATCTACGCGAGCCCGGACGGGAGGACGCCG
>JBGSWT010000379.1:0-8454 GCA_041751815.1 Pseudonocardiaceae bacterium | reverse complement strand
GACGCCGAGCTCCTCGCCGGCGCGCCCCGAGCCACCGTCGACGCTCTCGGTGAAGCATGGGATTCCGGGGTATCGGTGTTGCTGGGGCTGGTGCCCGCGATGGAGCCGGCGGTGTTGCCGACTCTCACTGATCTGGCCCGGCCCGCGCTGACTCTGGTCGATCGGCTTGGTTTCGACCGCGCGTTCCTCGCCGAGCGCTGCTTGCCCACCCCCTCCTGTGGGCTGGCCGGCGCGACCCCAGGCTGGGCTGCGCGGGCGCTGACCTTGGCCCGTGAGCTGGGGCAGGCGTTCGTCGACCCGCCCGACTCCTGGCGGTCGTGACAGTCGCGGTAACGCGGGGTGATCGTACGTCCACAACACCGCCGGTACCGCGATCTGCGACAACGGCCTGATGATCGACCTTAGCCCGCTACGCCACGTCGAGGTTGATCCGGCGAATCGCCGCGCACGGGTTAGCGGCGGCACTACCCTGGGCGAGCTGGACGCCGCCACTCAGATGCACGGTCTGGCGGTGCCGGCCGGGGTCATCAGCCACACCGGTGTGGGCGGTCTTGCCCTAGGTGGCGGGCTGGGGTGGCTGACAGCTCTGTACGGCTTGACCGCGGACAACCTGGTGTCGGCTGAGGTGGTCACCGCCGACGGGCGCCGGCTGCGGGCTGCCGCCGACGAGCACCCGGATCTGCTCTGGGCGCTGCGCGGTGGTGGCGGTAACTTCGGCGTGGTCACCGAGTTCGAGTTCCGGCTGCACCCGGTCGGTCCCGTGGTGCACGTGGGTTTGTTCTTCTGGAGCCTTGACCAGGGCACCGACGTGTTGAAGCTCGGTCGGGACCTGTTCGCCACGCTCCCCGTCCAGACCACTGCCATGATCAGCAGTGTCAACGCCCCGCCAGCCCCGTTCGTGCCGGAGCGGTTCCACTTCATGCCCGGCTACCTCCTGGCGATCGTGGGCATCGGATCGGCTGCGGAACACACCCGGGTGCTGGCCTCGGTCCGCGAGGCGCTCCCGCCGCTGTTCGAGTTCGTGGCCCCCATGCCCTATGTCCAGCTGCAGCAGATGCTCGACGAAGGCGCCCGGTGGGGCCTGAACTGTTATGAGAAGTCCCTCTTGCTCGACGAGCTGTCCGACGAGGCAATCGCGGTGATCACCGATCATCAGGCTCGCAAGACCTCGCCCCTGTCCATGATGGAGCTCTATCGGCTCGGCGGGGCCTACGCGGAGATAGGCGAGGATGAGACCGCGTTCGGCGGCCGCCGGTCGGCTCGTTTCGGTGTCTTCATGGTCGGGCTCACCGACGACCCGGAGTCGCTCGCCGCCGCACGTGGCTGGGTCCGGTCGTTCTGGGAGGCGCAGCACCAGCACGTGACCGATGCCGGTAGCTACGTCAACGCCATGGCCGATATCGAGGAGGATCGGGTGCGGGCCTCCTACGGTCCGGCCAAGTACGAGCGGCTGGCTCGGATCAAGGCCGAGTACGACCCGGACAACGTCTTCCACCACAACGCCAACATCAAACCCGCGTTGCAACCGATCTAACGCACGTCGCGCGCTCGTCGCGGCACGGGTAGTGCTAACCTGGCGCCTGGTTGTGGTCGTGTAGTTCCCCGATCGTTGTGAAGCGTCCGTGGAATGTCTGACTACGGGCTTCGCGCTCCCGTCGGGGATCTCTCCTGTGGGCGTGCGTGATCCGCGCAACCGCGGGTCGGCACGGTGCCGGCCCAGGCATCAGATTCCACAGGGAGAGCAACATGGCACAGGGCGTAGTGAAGTGGTTCAACGCGGAGAAGGGCTTCGGCTTCATCTCCGTAGACGGGGGTGGCCCCGACGTGTTCGTCCACTTCTCCGCCATCCAGGGTGACGGCTACCGCAGCCTGGACGAGAACCAGCGCGTGGAGTTCGAGTCGAGCCAGGGTCCCAAGGGCCCACAGGCCGAGTCGGTCCGCGCCATCTGAGCATTTCCTTCGCGGCCCCGCACCACTCGTGGTGGGGGGCCGCGTTGCATCCCGATGTCGGTGCCCGCGGCTACTCTCGCGGGCGTGAACCCGAAGACCTGCTTGCAGGGCCGAGCATTGTGACCGAAGACCTTGTGACCGAAGACCTTGTGACCGGTACCACCGGGCCGCCAGCCGAGGTTCGAGCCGAGCACGGCGAGCTCGCCGAGACCGTGCGCGGGCACCAGTTCCGCTACTACGTGTTGGACGCCCCCACCGTCTCCGATGCCGAGTTCGACCGGCTGCTGCGCCGGCTGCAGGAGCTGGAGCAGCGCTGGCCGGCGTTGGTCACACCGGACTCGCCGACGCAGCTGGTCGGTGGCGGCTTCAGCACCGAGTTCGCCGCACACGACCACCTCGAGCGAATGCTCAGCCTGGACAACGCCTTTGAAGTCGACGCGCTGCGGACCTGGGCCGACCGGGTCGCTCGTGAGGTGGGTGCCGAGGTGCACTACCTCGCCGAGCTGAAGATCGACGGGCTGGCGGTGAACCTGCTCTACGAGAATGGGCGCCTGGTCCGCGGCCTGACCCGTGGCGACGGGCGCGCCGGCGAAGACATCACGCTCAACCTGCGCACCCTGAACGACATCCCCGACCGGCTGCACGAGTCCACCGAGTACCCGATACCCGAGCTGCTCGAGGTGCGCGGTGAGGTGTTCTTCCGGCTTGCCGACTTCGCTGATCTCAATGCCAAGCTTGTGGAGGCGGGCAAGGCGGCCTTCGCCAATCCCCGCAACTCCGCAGCGGGCTCGCTGCGGCAGAAGGATCCGCGGGTGACCGCGACCCGTTCGCTGCGGATGCTCTGTCATGGCCTGGGTCGACGGCGCGGGTTCGAGCCGGCCCGCCAGTCGCAGTCCTACGAGGTGTTGCGAGCCTGGGGGCTGCCGGTGTCCGAGCACACCCGGTTGCTGTCCACGATCGATGAGCTGATCGAGCACATCGCCTACTGGGGCGAGCACCGCCACGACCTGGAGCACGAGATCGACGGCGTGGTAGTCAAGATCGACGAGGTATCGGCGCAGCGCAGGTTGGGCTCGACCTCCCGGGCACCGCGCTGGGCGATCGCCTTCAAGTATCCGCCCGAGGAAGCCACCACCAAGCTGTTGGATATCCGCGTCAACGTCGGACGCACCGGACGGGTCACCCCGTTCGCCTTCATGGAGCCGGTGACCGTCGCAGGGTCCACGGTGTCGTTGGCGACACTGCACAACGCCGACGAGGTGCGCCGCAAGGGGGTGTTGATCGGGGACACGGTGACGATCCGCAAGGCCGGCGACGTGATTCCCGAGGTGCTCGGTCCGTTGGTGGACTTGCGCAGCGGTGATGAGCGCGAGTTCGTGATGCCGACGCACTGCCCGGAGTGCGGCACGGCGCTGCGCCATGAGCGGGAGCGCGACGTCGACATCCGGTGTCCCAACTCCCGCTCCTGCCCGGCCCAGCTCCGAGAGCGGATCTTTCACGTCGCGGGGCGCGGTGCCTTCGACATCGAGGTGCTCGGTTACGAGGCCGCGGTGGCCCTGCTGGCTGCGGATGTGGTGCAGGACGAGGGGGACATCTTCACCCTCGACGAGTCCGAGCTGCTCAAGGTCGATCTGTTTCGGACCAAGGCGGGAACCCTGTCCGCTAACGGGCGCAAGCTGCTGGCCAACCTCGAGATGGTGAAGGACCGCCCGCTGTGGCGGGTCCTGGTGGCGCTGTCGATCCGGCACGTCGGCCCCACCGCGGCGCAAGCGCTGGCCCGTGAGTTTCGCTCGCTGGACGCGATCCAGAGCGCGGATGAGGAGGCTCTCGCGGCGGTGGACGGGGTGGGTCCGACGATCGCGGCGGCGGTGCGGGAGTGGTTCGAGGTGGACTGGCACTGCGAGGTAGTGGCCAAATGGCGCGCGGCCGGAGTTCGCATGGCAGAGGAGCTCGACGACTCGGTCCCGCGCCACCTCGAGGGGCTGTCCATCGTGGTCACCGGCTCACTGGACGGGTTCTCCCGGGACGAGGCGATAGAGGCGATCGCCGAGCGGGGAGGCCGGGCAGCCGGGTCGGTGTCGAAGAAGACCGCCTTTGTCGTCGTCGGGGATGCACCTGGCTCGAAGTACGACAAGGCCGTGGCGCTCAAGGTGCCGGTGCTGGACGAGGATGGGTTCCGGGTGTTGCTGGCCGACGGACCCGACGCTGCCCGCGCGGTGGCGGTATCACCGCCCGAGGTAATCGGATAGTTGTAGGACTACTGCCATGGTCACGGATAAATTGTCGGCGACTGTGGACGCGGTCGTAGCGGAGCGGGTGCTTGCACGCCGCTATGACCATTGTCGCGGCTGCACCCAGTGAACCCACAACCGGTCGCCGGGCGAGCAGCGTCGTGTGTGCGCGGTCTTAGGCTGTCGCCGTGGCGTACTTAGAGGATTTGCTCAGCGAACGGCTCGCCCAGGCGTTCGAGGCCGTGGCCGGTGTCGGGGCGGACCCGTCGGTCCGACGGTCCCAGCATGCCGATTACCAGGCCGATGGGGCGCTCGCCGCGGCTCGCCGGGTGAAGTCCAACCCTCGGGAACTCGCTACCCGGGTAGTGGAGCAGGCAGTGCTGGACGACCTGTGCGCCTCAGTGGAGATCTCCGGGCCTGGATTCATCAATCTTACCCTGCGTGACGACGTGCTGGCCCAGTCCGTGGTTGAGATGATGCGCGCGGACCGGCTCGGCGTGACACCTCCAGCTCCGGAGACGGTGGTGGTCGACTACTCGGCGCCCAACGTCGCGAAGGAGATGCACGCCGGTCACCTGCGATCGACGATTATCGGTGACGCAGCCGTTCGCCTGCTGGAATGGCTTGGTCACCGAGTGATCCGCCAGAACCACATCGGCGATTGGGGCACGCCATTCGGCATGCTGATCGAGCACCTCTTGGATCTTGGCGAGGAAGAGGCTGTCCACGAGCTGTCTATCGGCGATCTCAATGGCTTCTACCGGGCCGCGCGCGTGAAGTTCGATGCCAGTGAGGAGTTCAGGCAACGAGCTCGTCACCGCGTCGTGCTGCTCCAAAACAATGATGCAGAAACCCTGCACCTGTGGCGATTGTTGATTGACGAGTCGCAGAAATATTTCATGACGGTTTATCAGCAGCTCGGAGTCCGGCTGACTGCGCAAGACTTCGCGGGGGAGAGCGCATATAACGACGAGCTCGCGTCGGTGGCGGCCGAGTTGGTGAGTCTCGGTGTCGCGAAGGACAGCGACGGTGCGCTGTGCGTGTTCCCGAACGGTTTCACTGGTCGGGATGGCGAACCGTTGCCGCTCATCGTGCAAAAAAGCGACGGTGGTTATGGATATGCCTCCACTGACCTGGCCGCCATCCGGCATCGGTTGCGTGACCTTGGGGCAACGCGCCTGCTGTATGTCGTCGGCTCGCCGCAGCATCAGCACCTGGAGATGGTGTTTCAGGTGGCGCGTGAGGCCGGCTGGTTGGTCTGTCCGGCTACGGCACAGCACATCGGACACGGCTCTGTGCTGGGCAAGGACGGCAAGATGTTGCGGAGCCGGGCCGGCGAGTCGGTCCGGCTGATCGACCTGATCGAGGAGGCCGTGACCCGCGCGACCGCAGCCGTGGTCGACAAGAATCCTGACCTTGACGAGGCAACCCAAGTCGCCGTGGCACGTGCGGTAGGAATTGGAGCGCTGAAGTATGCCGATCTGTCCACTGATCGGGGCAAAGATTACGTTCTCGACTACGATCGGATGCTGTCGTTCGACGGCAACACCGCCCCATACCTGCAGTATGCGCACGCGCGTATCCGGTCGATCTTCCGCCGCGCCGGCATCGAGTCATCCGATGGAATTGACCGGGTCATGCTGTCAGCTGCTGCTGAGCGGGCACTGGTGCTTGCGTTACTGGATTTCCCCGGGGTGATACTGGAGATCGAGCAGAGCATGCAGTTTAATCGTCTCGCCGCATACCTATTCAGTTTGGCCACGACGTTCACCGGCTTCTATGAACGGTGCCCGGTTCTGAAATCCCAAGGTCAGGTACGCGACACTCGCTTGGCGCTGTGTGACCTCACGGCGCGCATCCTCGCGTCCGGTCTTGATCTGCTGGGTATCGAAGCGCCCGAACAGTTGTGACCCGGCGTGCCGGTGAGATCGGAGTAGCGCTTGCATGTGCCGATCTCGCAGGCACGCCGTCGGCAAAGTCACCGTCCGTGATCCCGGGGAAGATAGTGCTGCAGCGTACGGACGTGCCATGCAGCGCAACTTTCTGCCAGAGTTGCCGCCGGTGGCACCTCTGCCGCGCATGCACCCACCTTCCCAAGGGGCTGGTGGGGTCAATGCGGCCAGCGCCGGTGACGACCAGTCGCGCCCGTGGCATCCAACCTTGTGGTATCACCGCAGGGATGAGCGACTGCTTGACCGTGCGCCCCGCCCGCTCCGGCGAGCTCGAGGAGGTGGGTCGGCTCACCCTAGAGGCGTACGTCGCCGACGGACACACGAATCCTCGGTGAGCTGGAGTTCCGCATGCTCGCAGTGGCCCCCCGCCGCCCGCCGCCGCGGTGTCGGCGAGGCACTGGTGACCGCGGTACTCCAGCGGGCGAACGAGATCGGTGCACATCGGGTGGTGCTGTGCAGCACCGAGGAGATGTGCGTCGCGCACCGGCTCTACGCCCGGCTGGGATTCGCCCGGCTGCCCGAACGCGACTGGCAACCGGTGCCAGGTATGACGCTGCTGGCCTTCGGTAAGACCACGAGGCGTCGGTGACTAGGCCGTCGCTCATTTGCCGTTGCGCAGCACGACCGCGACGATCCCGGCCAGATGCTCCAAATGAGCGACTTCGGCAGCGCGGAACATCGGCCCACCTGGGCGACCTACCAGCAGGGCTTGTTCCGAGCCTCCCAGCGGGGTCGCTGCGAGCTCAGTGCCCAGCTCCCGCCAGGGCAGCGGGACCCAGGGGTCCTCACCGTCCAGGATCGTCGCCCGGCGCAGCGGCCACCATGGCAGCTGTGGGGCCAGGGTCTCCGGCGCGGCGAAGGAGCCGGTGAGCCGGTGCGCTCGCCCCTCCAAGATAGTCAGCACCACCGCCCACCCTGCTCGGATGATCTTGGGTACCCCGTCGGTGAAGATCTGCAAGCCACCGGTGGGATCAGCGGCGACTTGTTCCACCAGCTCAAGTTCGCGGTGGGTGTCCAGGACTCCCGCCCACGGACGGACGGCGTCGACCTCGACTCCCTCAACCGATTCCGCCGCAGTGATCAACATGTCGGGTAACCGGCCGGAGGGCAGTTCCACCACGAGGTCGTCGATGGCGATGCCGGATCTCCGCTCGACGACGTCCAGACTGAGGATGTCGCAGCCCACATTGCCCAAGGCGGTGGCCACTGCGCCAAGCGCCCCAGGCCGGTCCGGGAGCTGAATCCGAATCAGAAAGGACATCCGCCGCCGTGCCTCTTCATTACGGTCCTCTCATCTGTCCGGTCCTCACGGAACTCCGACCGCCCATGCCGCGCGCCGGCCGCCGATTGTGACAGAGCGAGCTGGACATTGCGCCGCCCAGCCCATCGGGACAAAGCGCCCAGCCCGTGCAGGCCGAGTGCTCGCCCCGGCCTAGACTCGCCGGGTCAGCACCCCACAAGCGCTCCAGGAGCCTGCGTGCCCACCATTTCCCGTGACGAGGTCGCGCATCTTGCCCGGCTCGCCCGGTTGGCCGTCACCGAGCAGGAGTTGGACCTGTTCGCCGGTCAGCTCGAGGTGATCTTGAGCTCGGTCGCCCGGGTCAGCGAGGTGGCCGCTGCGAACATCCCACCCACCTCGCACGCCGTCGGGCTGACCAACGTGTTCCGCGAGGACGTGCCGCGCCCTGGACTGACTCAGCAGCAGGCGCTGTCCGGTGCCTTTGCTGCTGAGGAGGGCCGGTTCCGCGTGCCGCGCATTCTGGGCGAGTCATGACCCGGCTGACTCAGCTGGCTGCGGCTGACCTGGCCAACCTCATTCATACGGGGGAGACCACCGCGGTCGAGGTGACCAGGGCGCATCTGGACCGGATCACGGCAGTGGACCCCGCGGTGCATGCGTTCCTGCACCTCGACGCCGAGGGCGCGCTCGCCGCCGCCGCTGCCGTGGATGAACGTCTGCAGCGCGGGGATCTGCCGGCCTCGCCCTTGGCGGGCGTGCCGCTGGCGCTCAAGGACGTGTTCACCACTGCGGATATGCCGACCACGTGCGGCTCACGGATCCTTGAAGGTTGGCGACCACCGTATGACGCCACGGTCACCCGCGCACTGCGGAAGGCGGGTGTGGTGATCCTGGGCAAGACCAACATGGACGAGTTCGCCATGGGCTCGTCGACAGAGAACTCCGCCTATGGATCTACCCGTAACCCGTGGGATCTCGACCGTGTCCCGGGCGGATCCGGCGGTGGCTCGGCGGCGGCGGTGGCCGCTTTCGAGGCGCCGCTGGCCATCGGCACCGACACCGGCGGCTCGATCCGCCAGCC
>JBGSWT010000378.1:0-7722 GCA_041751815.1 Pseudonocardiaceae bacterium | reverse complement strand
GTCCCGCGGGGCGGGCGGCAGCAGGACACCCCGGCCGTGGCCGCTTCCCAGCCCGGTGGCCACCGCAGTGGTACGGGCTCCACGGCCCACCCGCAGCAGCAAGGGCTCGACCACCTCGACCCCGCGCAGTCGACGTTCCTCCAGCGACACCGACCGGGCCGTCAACAGGCCCCGACGGATCCGCAGGGTGCCGCCCGGTTCGCGGACCAGCCGAAACCCCCACCAGGCCTCAACGAAGATCAGCACCGAACCCAGCAGCGCGATCACCAGCACCAACACGGCGAACGCGGAGATGCCCAGCCACAACGGTGCAAGACTCAGTCTCTCGCGGACGCCGCCGAGCTCCGCGAGGTTGGCGCCGAGTTCGCCCACCAGCTGGCCGAACGCGCCGGCGACCGCGCCGACCGCCACCAGGCTGGACGCCGTGAGCGGAGCGAACCGCAGCCATGACCAATCCAGCGTGGCCAACTCGGTAGGGGCCGGTGCAGCCGTGACACGTGAGAGATTCGGATCTCCGGCGGCTCCGGCCTCTAAGGAATCCAGCAGGCGCTGCCGCAGGCGATCGGCCTCAGCCGCGGATATCGCGTCCAGGGTCAGCTCCCGCGACTCGCTGCCCTCGCTGCGCTCCCCGGTCCCGACCGTGACCACGGACAGTCGAAACAGCCGGTGCACCGGCCCGGCAGTGACGTCCACGCTGCGGATCCGGTCCCGGGGAACGGACCGGGCGCTGCGGAACAGCAAGCCCGAGCGCAACTCGACCCGCTCGCTGGTGATCCGGTAACGGGTGGTCAACCAGCGCAGCACCCCGGCGAGTACGACGACCAGCACGCCTACTCCGACTCCATAGACCCGCCCACCGAGATCCTGCTGGACCCCGATGATCAGCACCACAGCGATCACCGGCAGGAATCCAACGAGCTGGCGCAGCGGCGTGACGGCGAGCATCCGAGGGTCCAAGCGCTGCCAGCCCGCCGCAGTGTCGGTCACGTGGCGTCCCCGCGGGTCGCCTGAGTGATCTCCGTGAGTTGCTCGACGAGGTCATCGGCAAGCGCCCGGTCCAACCCGGCCAGCCGCAGCGCCCCGGCCGCCGATGCGGTGGTGACCGTGACGGTGGACAGCCCGAACAATTGCTGCAGCGGCCCTCGTTCGGTGTCCACGGTCTGGATCCGTGACATCGGTGCGACCCGCCATTCCTGGCTGATCCAGCCCGCAGAGGTGTAGACGGCGTCATCAGTCGTCTCCCACCGGTGCACCCGGAATCGCCACCGCGGCATCACCAGGACATAGCCGAGCCCGATGATCGCCACCGCGGCCGTGACTCCGACCAGCCACGGCCGCGCCGCGGCCGAGACAACCAAACCGACTGTCAGGGGGACCAGGACGGCCACCACCTCGAGGGCGGCCTGGGTGGTCCACCAGGTGATCGCCCGGCGGCTCACCAGGTGACGAGGCGGACGCAACCGCAACGGCTCGGCGGCAGGTTGCATCCCTCCACCATGCCGGATGAATCGCGGTGCTCATACCGAGGCCTCGCCCTGAGCGATGGCCTTCAGGAAGCGCGCCGGCACCTGCGGGACTCGGCCGGGATCTCCCGCCGTGAGCAGCAGTGCTGCATAGGTCGCGCGGGCGGCCTCCTCCAGGTTGACCGCTCGCTTGTGCGCCAGCTCGACTGAATCAGCCAGCACCGAGCAACCGTGATGCCCGAGCACCACGGCGTTGATCCCGCCGGCCACGGCCTCGGCGGCGGCCACCGCGAGCTCGACGGTGCCGGGCTGCTCGAACGGGACGGCGGCGACCTCGCGCAGGTAGTACGCGTGGTCGGTGGTGATCAGCGCGATGTCGTGGCCCAACGCGGTGAGCAGCACGCTGGTCTGGGGGTGCAGGTGGACGATCGCGTTGACGTCCGGACGTCGGGTGTAGGTCTCGGTGTGCAGGCGCCACTCGCTGGACGGGTTCGGGTGCCCACCGCACAACCGGCCGTCCGGGATGCTGATCAGGGAGAACTCAGCGGGTTGTAACCGCTCCAGCCAAGTGTTGGCCGCGGTGATCCAGCACTGGTCAGAGCCCGGCTGACGGGCCGAGAGATTGCCTCCCGATCCGACCACCAGCCCCGTGCGGACGACCTCCGCGCCGACGTGGCCAAGCTGATCGCGCAGGTCGCCTCCCGGATAGCTCACCTCAGGAGCCTAGAAACCCCGGCAAGCCACCTGCGTCGCCAGGCTTTACTACCGACAGTGATATTCCCGTTACGCTGCCGTACACTCCGAGTCCCTGAGAGTGGTCAAGCGGGCAAGTGGATACCGAAGAAAGGAAAGCTGATGCGGCTCAGCAAAGGCGCCCGGGGAATGCGACGCTTCGGAGCGTGCTTGGCGTTCGCGTCGTCGGCGGTCGTGCTCACCGGATCGACTCCGGCGTTGGCGCAACAGGACGGTGCTCAGTTCACCGTTGCGCTGTCTGGCCAGGAGAGCGTCGACGGCGGAGATGCCGACGGGCAGGGGTCTGCTCGACTCGATCTCGACCCGCAACAGGGGACGGCCTGTTACGAGATCACCTGGAAGAAGCTCGACGGTGCGGTGACCGCCTTCCACCTCCACGCCGCTCGTCGCGGTATCGACGGCCCGCATTGGATCGATTTCTTCAACGACCAGGACTTCGACGGAGAGCAAGGCAAGGCATCGGAATGCGTGCGTAGCACGCGGGAGAAAATTGAGGCCGTCATCAACGATCCTTCGGCTTACTATCTCCAACTCCACTCCACTGCGTTCACCAAAGGAGCAATTCGCGGCCAGCTGGGGTAGCACTGCAACGGCACTTGCCGAGCGCAGCCCGTTCCCACGCCGCGTCGCATGGCCCCCGCCAGCCCGGGAGGCTGCGGCTGAAACCTGAGCAGTGTTAAGGGCGTGGCTCTTTCCTGTTGCCGCAGCAACGCGCTCGTCGCCCGTGGTCAACGGGGATCGCATCGGGCCACGGTCTGGGGCGTTAGAGGGTTGGGCCGCGTTGACGCGCAAGCATCCGGGAGGCTCACCGGCTGTATCGCTAACACAACGCGTCGTAACGGCGATACGGAGGCCGAGCGTCGTGCCAGTTTGCTTGAACGCTGCTCCGGCACCGTAAGACCAGGATAGGGGCAAGCCAAGGATGAGCTACTGGCTCGGGATCGACGTGGGCACCACCTTCACCGCCGCGGCTATCTGTCGGCCGGAAGGTGGGCGGCGTCCGCTCCCCGAGGTGATCCCCCTCGGCAGCCGCTCCGCTGCCGTGAGTTCGGTGGTCTACCTGAGCGAAGACGGCCAGGCGGTCGTCGGGGAGGCTGCCGAACGCCGCGCCGTTACTGACTCCGACCGGGTGGTGCGCGAGTTCAAGCGGCGCATCGGTGACGAGGTCCCGATGGTGATCGGCGGTGTCCCGCATTCCGCCTGCGAGATCGCTGCGATGGTGGTCCGCTGGGTCGTCGACCGCGTCGCCGAGCGCGAGGGCGAATCCGCCCAGGGCATCACGATCACACATCCGGCCAGCTGGGGTGCGTACAAGACCCGGATCTTGGCGGATGCGTTGCGTGCGGCCGATCTGTCGGAAGTCACGTTCCGCACTGAGCCAGAGGCGGCCGCTGCGAGCTACTCGATGCAGGAGCGGGTGGCGACCGGCAGCACTATCGCGGTCTATGACCTGGGCGGGGGCACCTTCGACGCAGCCGTCGTGCGCAAGACCGGCCCCGGCACGTTCTCCGTGCTCGGCGTTCCGGAGGGCATCGAACGATTGGGCGGTGTGGACTTCGACGACGCCGTCTTCGGCCACGTCGTGGCCAAGGTCCCGGCCTTCAGCGAACTCGATCCGGAGGCCCCCGCCACGCTTGCGGCAACCGCTCGGTTGCGGCGCGAGTGCACCGAAGCCAAGGAAGCGCTCTCGGCCGACACCGAGGTGACGATTCCGGTACTGCTTCCCGATATCCAGTCGCAGGTGCGGTTGGTCCGGTCCGAGTTGGAGGACTTGATCCGCCCGCAGGTGGCCCAGACGGTTGAGGCGCTGCGTCGGGCACTGCGGTCGGCCGATGTCGCTCCAGAGCAGCTTGACGCGGTGTTGCTGGTCGGTGGTTCCTCACGGATACCGCTCGTCGCGCAACTCGTCTCGGCCGAACTCGGTCGCCCCATCGCAGTCGACGCTGATCCCACGACTGCGATCGCACTCGGTGCTGCTCTGTCGGCGCTTGCCGACCAAACCGCCGACCTCGACACCATCATCGCTGATGTCTCGCCGGACGCCCTGGTTACCGCCGGAGATGTGACGCAGCCGATCGCAACGCTCGCTGGGTCCGACATGCCGGAGCGCTCCCAGATGGAGCTTCCGCACCGGCCGACCCTGAGTGCCATCCCGTTGGGCATCGAAGGTGCCGACGTCGAGTCGCGGCGAGCCAGGTCGCGGCGCATGCAGCAGATCGCCGCAGCGGGATTCCTTGCCCTCGTTCTCGCCGGGGGAGCGGTGGCCGTACCGTTTCTGACCGCCCGCAGTGGCCCCATTCCTCCCGCGGACGCGGGGACCCCAGCGCCCGTAACTTCCAGCCCCGTCCCAGTACCGGGCATCCCCGGCTCTGTTCCGGAGACCGGAAGCGGCAGCGACCCGAGCTCGGGTAGCGAGGGCTCCAGCGGTGCCGTCCGGATGACCCCCAGTGCACCGATTCCTGGGGACGGCACCGGCGCAAAGCCGGGCGGCACTGCGCCCACCAACTCGCCACCGACCACCTGGACCACCAGGTGGAGCACCAGTTGGACCAAACCCCCTGAAAACAATCCCGGCGGTGGAGGGACTAACCCCGGCGGTGGTGGCACTAACCCCGGTGGCGGTGGGACCAATCCTGGTGGTGGCACTAACCCCGGTGACGGTGGCACTAATCCTGGTGGTGGCACTAACCCCGGTGACAGTGGCACTAATCCTGCTGGTGGCACCAATCCCGGTGACGGTGGGACCAATCCTGGTGGTGGGACCAATCCCGACGAGGGCGACTCCACTCCTCGCACCGGCCAATCCACTCCCCCCAACGGCGACTCCATTCCCGGCGCTGGCGACTCGAACCCCCGCAACGGCGACTCAACCCCCGAAGCTGGCGGCTCCACTCCCGGCGACGGCGACTCCACTCCCGGCGATGGCGACTCCACTCCCGGGGATGGCGACTCCGGTACCCCACCTTCCTCTTCTTGAAAGACACCGCCCAGCCACGGGTGTTCGTCGGCAGCGTGTTTCCCTAGCCTGATCCGTAAGAAGGGACAGAAAGGGATCTGAGGTGACCTACTCGCTGCAGCTCACGCAGGCGGAGCGGGAACGCTACCTGCTCATGGCGGAGGCTGCCCGTGCCGAGGAGCGAACCCAGTGGACGGCTGCGGGGATTGTGCCCGGGGCGCGGGTGGCGGACATCGGCTGCGGACCAGGGGCTGTCCTGCGGCTGCTCGCCGAGGAGGTCGGCAACGGCGGGAGGGCGGACGGTGTCGACCTGGATGCCGGCGCTGTCTCCGCCGCCGTGGAGCAGGTAGCCGATCTCACCCAGGCTTCGGCGCGGGTGGGTGAGGCTGCGGCCACTGGGCTCGATCCCGGCAGCTACGACGTGGTGATGTGTCGCCACGTCCTGGCCCACAACGGCGGCCATGAGACGGCGATCATCGCCCATCTCGTCGAGCTCGCGCGTCCGGGTGGAGCGATCTATCTCGTCGACGTCGACGGCACCGCGATGCGAGTACATCCCGAGGACCCCGACATCGCCGATCTCGACGCTCGATACGCCGAGATGCACCGCGCCCGCGGTAACAACATCGCCATCGGCCCGACGCTGGGGACCCTGCTCGAGACCGCCGGGCTGCAGGTCGAGTCTTTCCGCAGTGGGGGGCCGGTGTACCAGGTTCCGCCGCAGCTACGTCCGCCGTCCTGGGCTGCCCGGGATGCGCTGGTGGCCGCCGGGCTCGCCACCTCGGACGATTTACGCAGGTGGGCAGCCGCGTTCGAGCGCGTCGATGCGCTCCCTACCCGACCCTGGATGACCCTCGCATTCTTCATGGCCGTGGGCCGCAGGCCCGGAGGTTGATGCGTGTTACCAGCTACGGCGCTTGCACCGTAGCAACCGGCTCATAGAGGGTGGTGCGCTGCGCCAGCGGCCGCCCGAGCGGCTCGACGATCGCCCGGAACCCGGACTCGTCCAAGCTCTGACCGTGGCTGGCACCAGCTGCCCGGCTGATGTTCTCGCCCATCAGTGTGCCGCCGAGATCGTCCACTCCAGCCTGCAGCAGCTGGCGAGCACCGGAGGCACCGAGCTTGACCCAGGATGCTTGCACGTGGTCGATCAACCCGTGGAACGCGATCCGTGCCACCGCGTGAACCAGCAGCACCTCCCGCCAAGTCGGCCCCCGCCGGGCCGCCCGCTTGAGGTACATCGGAGTGGCCATGTGCACAAAGGGCAGCCCGACGAACTCGGTGAACCCGCCGGTCTGCTCCTGCAGATCCCGGGCGCGCAGCAGGTGCCGGGCCCAGTGCACCGGCTGCTCGATGGCGCCGAACATCATCGTGACGTTGGATCGCAGCCCTACCGAGTGCGCCACCCGGTGCGCCTCCAACCACTCCGCCGTGGTGATCTTGTCGGGACACAGCACCGCGCGCACCTCGTCGTCGAGGATCTCCGCAGCCGTCCCGGGCAACGACTTGAGCCCCGCGTCGCGTAGCCGGGTGAGGTAGCCGGCGAGCGGTTCACCCAGCCGCCGGGCGCCTTCGGTGACCTCCAATGCGGTGAAGCCGTGAATGTGGATGGCGGGCGCGGCCTCGTGGATGGTCCGGCACACCGTGAGGTAGTAGTCACCATCGAAGCTGGGATGAATGCCACCCTGCAGGCACACCTCGGTGGCGCCCCAGCGTTGCGCCTCGAGCACCCGTGCCACGATCTCGGGCAGCTCGAGCAGGTACGGCGCGCCGCGCAGGTTCAGCGACAGCTTGCCCTTGGAGAACCCACAGAACCGGCACCGGAAGGTGCACACGTTGGTGTAGTTGATGTTGCGATTGACCACGTACGTGACGGTGTCGCCGACGGCCGTCACGCGCAGTTCGTCGGCCAGCTCCGCAACGGCCGCAACCTCGGGACCACGAGCTCGGAACAAGGTGACCAGCTCGTCGAGTCCGGGGCGCTGCCCGGTTCGGACCCCGTCGAGCACCACACGTACCGCGCCGGTGGCACCTGCGGGCGCCGGCAGCAACACCGGCGGCGCGACGCCGGTACCGGAGTACCAGGCGGTGGAGCGACGCCCAGCCAGGATCACCTCGGCACCGTCTCCGACGTTGGTGGCCTGCTGCGCCCGTTCGGCCAACACCGCCCCCGGATCGTTTCGGCCCAGTCCCTCGGCGTCGGAGCGGTCCAGCACCCGGAAGCGCACCGCCTCATCCAGCCACCGCTGCGGGTCCAGCGCGTACTCCGGGTAGATGGTCAGGCGGGGTGCCAGCGTGTGGCCCGCGGCCTCGGTGGTGGTGCGCAGCTGCTCCAGAGAGGGCCAGGGCCGCTCGGGATTGACGTGATCGACCGTGATGGGAGAGACCCCGCCCCAGTCATCGATGCCGGCGGCAAGCACGCGCGCTGGATCGTCGGTGAGGTTGGGCGGCGCCTGCACATGCACCTCGGGCGGCAGCAGCAGCCGGGCCAGCGCGACGGCCCGCAGGTGCTCCTGCGGTGGACAGGGTGGGACCTGGCGCATCGCAGTG
>JBGSWT010000377.1:0-2067 GCA_041751815.1 Pseudonocardiaceae bacterium | reverse complement strand
GCGTTGGCAATCGGGCAGCTCATCCGCCGCCGCCGGCAGACGCTGCAGGTGATCCGCGACGGCCTCGTCACCCCCTTCCCCGAACTCGGACGGGTCCCGACGGGTTCCTGAGCCCTCACGATCTTCACCCGCACGCGCGCGCCAGAATCAGATGAGATACCAGCCGATCCACCAACCGGCGACGGCGGTCACAGAGATCAGCACGAAAACCCACATCATTATCGCGAGCAGAGAGTTCACTCGTAATCGTTGTAAGCGTCGTCTTCGGGGAAATGCTGGAGGTGGCAAGTGTTGAAGGTCGGGGTGCCGGCTCATGTGTTCGGCTAGTTCGCGCTCCCACAACACCGCGTCCATGCCCTTCACATTCCGACCCCTTCTCGATCGATGCTTTGCCATCACACGCCGATCGCGACCTGGGCCCAGCACTTCGCCGATGCCGTCCTACGGCTGTCATCGACCACCAACACCACGGCGTTACCGATTTCTTCGTTATCCGCCTCCAACTATGTACGGTAATCGCTGTCAGTCTCCGCTGAACCACTCTTAGTTATCCGTGCCATACATAATTGATCTGGCCAGAATCCGGGAACGTGGCTCACGCGAGTAACGGCGCCCCCCATTCACGCGTACGGCATGCACATCTGGTTGCGGTGGACGCGATGCGCGCGTTGGCCGGAGTGATCGACCGGGAGGCCGAGGGTCTGCCGCTGCACAACCTACGAGCCCGACGTGCGCTGAACCCTCGCCATCGATCGGGATGGCTTGATCCGTGACGTGTTCGGCGTGCGGTGAACCGGGAGGTGAACTTCGCGCCGTACGCGACGAGTTTCGAGCTGGCCGACACCTCGGTGCGCTCCGGTCACTGGTCGATGCGCTGACCCATACCGCTTTCCTGGCTGGCGATCTGAGACCGGCTGCGGTGCTGGGCCAATCGGGTCCTGACGTGTCGCCACACCATCGTGATACTGACGGCATGCGTTGCCCGATGCTGGTGGGGCGGGATCTTGAGCTGAGCATCGTGCACAAGGCGGTCGAGGCGGCGCATCACGGCGCGGGCGGCGCCGTGATGTTGCTCGGTGAGGCAGGCGTGGGAAAATCCCGTCTGGTAGCGCAGGTGTGCGGGTTCGCGAGGGAGGCCGGGCTCACCGTCGCGTGCGGTCGCGCGGTGCAGGCGGAGCGCCCAGCCGCATTGCGGCCACTCGCCGAGGCGGTCCTCGCCGGGATGCGAGCCGAGGGTCTTCCTGAACATCCTGATCTTGATCCGTTCCGTGCCACGCTGAGTCGCCTCGTGCCGCAGTGGGGTGCCGCCAACAGCCCTGACGATCCATCGTTGGTCCTGCTCGGTGAGGCGGTACTGCGCCTGACCCGGGTCCTCGGTCAGCGCCGCGGGTTCCTGCTGGTGCTGGAGGACTTGCACTGGGCGGATCCCGAGACGCTTGCGGTGGTCGAGTACCTGGCGGACAACCTGCGTGCGGAACCGACGCTGCTGCTGGCGACGCTGCGGCCCGGCAAGGCGAGCCCCATGGTCCGGCTCGCGCACGCTCTGCAGGTCCGCAACAGCGCCACGGTGCTCGACCTGGCCCGGCTGGACCAGTCGCAGGTCATCGCGATGGTCCGGGCTTGCCTGGGTGACGAGCCGCCGCCACCCGAGGTGGACGCTTTCGTCGCGCCCGGGCCGACGGGATTCCGCTGTTCGTCGAAGAGCTGCTCACCGGCTTGATCACGACGGGTGCCTTGTCCCGTGAAGATGGCGGGTGGGTGGCGCGCAGCCGGCTTACCCCCCGCGTCCCGTTGACCTTCGGTGAGACGGTCAGCCGGCGACTCACCGCACTACCCGGTGTTGCCCGGCGTGTCGTGGAAGCGGCCGCACTCCTCGGGCGGCGCTTCGACTGGTCGCCGCTCGCTTCGGTGACAGGGTTGGCCGAAGATGAGGTACTGGCGGCGCTGCGGGCCGCGATCGACGTCCAGCTTCTGGTGGTCGAGCCGGACGGATTCCGGTTCCGGCATGCCCTCACCCGTGACGCCGTGCTCGCCGAGCTGCTTGCTCCGGCGCGGGCCGCCTCGCCT
>JBGSWT010000376.1:0-1733 GCA_041751815.1 Pseudonocardiaceae bacterium | reverse complement strand
GCGCGGCGCCGTAGGCGCCGCCTTGAACCAGTAGAGAAAGTCCTCACCAGATGACCGTCATCATCGGGACGTGACTCAGCAGGTGTGCTCCAAGAGAGTCACGATGCGTCGATGTCGTACACGAGGACGTGCTTGTCTCCGGGAAGGATGACTACATAGACCTCGACAGGTAGCTCGTCCTGGTCAAAGGTCGTTCGGACCAGCCGCCCGATGGGTGTCCCTGGTTCTAGCCTGAGTGTCGTCGCTTCGTCCAGGGTGGGCATGCGCCACGTGATCTGGTCCTCGTACCGGGTAGGGGTATGGCCTAGGTCTTCGAGTACCTGGTCTGTCCCTTCCACCACGTCGGCCGGGTTCATGATCTTGCTGTCTTTGACGATCTCGTGGGGGTAGTAGCTATCTCCTAGTTGGAGCGGTTCGCCGTCTGCGTACATAACACGATGGCGAACGCCGACTAGAGCATCCGCGGGAAGCCTGAGATGTGACGCGATTTCGCGGCCCGCAGGGACTGTCTCGGTAGTGCTGAGCTGCCTCGTGACTTTGCCCTGAGCTTCGATCTGTTGAGCGAACGTGTCGCGCGTACGGTCAGCCTCCAGCCGTTTGCGGCGGGATCCAGTCTGTGAGGCGAAGTACTTCAGCGGCGGCTCAGGGCGGACAAAGTTGCCACGGCCCTGCTGGGTTGTGACGAGTCCCTCGGTCCGAAGGACGGCGAGCGCTCCGCGGACCGTATTGCGACTCGCGCGGTACAGCTCCATGAGATCGGTCTCGGTGGGTAGCTGCGCACCGGGTGGCAGCTCGCCGGAGTCGATCGTCTCCCGGAGTCGGGCAGCCAGTTGCTGGTAGAGGGGCCGCGGGTCGGCCGGGTTGCTCACTCGATCATCCGATCCTCAGGGTGGGTTGTACCCACATCCTAACAACTCCTTGCGCTGGCAGGGCAATTCTGATAGACATTGGGTTATTGGGACAATCCAATGTCTGACGGGAAGCGCAGGTGCTCGTTGGACGCAAGAGGCCCGGACGGGCTGTCACCCATCCGGGCCAACGATCGCGGCGGGCTGTCATCGCCGAGATCAGGCGCACTGCTTGGCGGCTCATGCGCTCTTCGAGCGTACCGCGCCTGAGCTCGTGGTTGCACGGCCTGCCGTCCCGAGGGACGGAGGAGAACTGTCGTGACACAGGCTGTGGTGGAGGTTCGGAACGGTCCGACCGTGCAGGAACGGTTCGAGCACGGCGAGCTGGACTGCTGGTCCCAGGAGCGGAAATCGCTGCCGGTGGCGCCGTACCGGTCTGGTGGTTCGCCGGTGACGGCCGGTCATGGGCTGGTCGTGGATTCGCCGGTGTTCGGGCCGGTGGGTGTGTCGGCTGCGTGGGTGAGCGAGGGCCGGTTCGTGCTCTCACCGGTACGGCCCCGGGCCTACTCGG
The DNA here is from genome assembly GCA_041751815.1 of Pseudonocardiaceae bacterium. Taxonomy (GTDB): domain Bacteria; phylum Actinomycetota; class Actinomycetes; order Mycobacteriales; family Pseudonocardiaceae. The sequence continues at coordinate 314 of JBGSWT010000376.1, read as the reverse complement.
TGGATCTGGGTGAGTGTTGGGTGGCTGAGCGCACCTGGGTTGTCGGGGGTGGCGGTGTCGCTGCCGGACGGGGTGCATGTCCTGAACCCGACCGAGGTCGGAATGGGTCTGCACCTGGCCGGGGAACCCCTGGAGCACCGGATGCCCACCGACGTGCTTGCTGGGTTGCTGGTGCAGGGGCTGGCGCTGGTCGGGGTGGCGGAGCTGCGGCGGGTGTCGGCGGGGTGGCGGGCGTTCGAGCTGGCCGACTACCACCACCCGGGACCGGTCGCGGTGTGGCGTCGGCACCTGCGCAGGGTGTGGGGTACCCGGCG
>JBGSWT010000375.1:0-7019 GCA_041751815.1 Pseudonocardiaceae bacterium | reverse complement strand
CCGCTCCACCGCACACAGCGCGAGCAACGAGCCGATCGCCGTCACCGGCTCCAGCCGCAACCCGTTGTTGTAGGGCAGCCAGAAGGCCAGGAACACCGCGGCGGCGGCCCATCCGGCGGCGGCGCTGCGGCGGACCTCCCGGCCTAGCCGCGGCATCACCTCTCGGCTGATCAGCATCCAGCTGACGCCACCCATGACGAAGGAGGGCAACCGCAGCCACGGTGGCGCTGTGCTGATCTGCGCCCACCACGTGTACAGCTCGTAGGGCCACCCGAACGGTGCCTCGGGGACGTTGAACCATCGGTAGTAGTTGCCGACGTACCCCATGTCGGAGCTGGTGCGGATCATCGTGAGGATGTAGCCGTCGTCGGAGGTGATGCCACCGATGACGACCCACACTGCCAGCACCGCGAGAACCGTGGCGTCGCGCCCGGTAGGGCGCCACCAGCCGGACGGCAGCAACCGCGGGGTCCGGCGACCGATCCGCCCGTCCAGCTGATGCAGCAGGACCAGGCTGATCAACACCGCCAGCACGGCGAGCACCATCGCGGCGAGTTTGATCGGATGTGGGGCGGACTGGAAGCGGGTGTCTGGCGTGATCTGCACCGCCAGCCCCTTGACCGGGTCGAGCTTGTCATCGAGGACCGAATAGATGCCGGTCACCAGCGGCCGGACGTCCTGGTCGACCGTGACGAACTGGGTACGGCCGACCGAGGCCGTGGTCCCGGTGGCGTCGGAGGCGATTGTGATCACGCACTCCTTCGAGGACACCGGGATGGTGCCCAAGGGAAGGGTGCCCAAGGCAAACGTGCCCAGCGCCTGGCCGCGGCTGATCAGAGTCAGCTTCCCGTCCGCCACCTGCAGGACCATTGCCACGGCCGCACCGTCGGTGGAGCCCGGCGGGGTAGTAGCCAGCAGCGGCGCCGGCTGCGCCGAGCGTGCGTCGGCCGAGGTTGCGGCCGCACAGGGAATCGTGGCGGTCAGGCTCTGTGGCTGAAAGTTGACCAGCGGCGCGTTGACCGGGACGAGGGGCCCCGGGCCCGGCCAGGTGATCGTCGTGGTGCCCTGGATTATCGGCAGTAGCGGCACTGCGATCGCGAGAAGCACGCCGAGCACGCCAAACACTACGGCGGCGAAGCGTCGCCGACGGTGAGAGCGGTCGCCTCCTCGGTGGCGACTGTGGCGGCCGGGGGGGTGCCCAGCGGCCTCGTCGCCACTGCCGGACCGGCCGCGCGAGGTATCGGTGTGCCCGGAGGTCAGCACGCGCAGGAGGCTAGTCCAATGGGACCAGTGGCTTGGCACCCCGTCCCGCGCCCCCGCGTCAGTACCGGTGTCAGTATCGGTGTCAGTACCGATAGAAGCGCTCCGCGCGTCCCTGACGGACCAGCCGCAGCCACTTCTGGAAGGCCCGCGGGTCGCGTTTGGTGCCCAGGAAGTACAACCCGAACCGGAACACCTCGAGCATCCCGATCAGACGCATCCCGGGCTGGGACAGCAGGTAACCGCGATTGCGGTAGGTGTAGTACCGCTTGACCTCGTCGGCGGGGTCTTGGGCGTGGAAGTGCCCGCGGAGCATCGGCTTGAACTCCGCTGAGCCGTCGGGATGGGCGTAGGAGGCTTTCAAGGTCGTGCCGAACCGCAGTCCGGCGCGGACCACCCGGCGGTGCAGCTCCACCTCGTCGCCCCGGACGAACAGCCGGTAGTCCGGGACGCCGACGACGTCCAGCGCGTCGGCGCTGAACAGCGCGCCGTTGAAGAAGCTGGCGATACCGGGCAGGAAATCGGTTCCCAGCTCACTGCGCTGCCGCTTCCAGGTCAGCCCCCGGCGCAGCGGGAACGCCAGCTGTTCCGGGTCGTCGATGTTGACGACCACCGGGGAGATCACCGCGAGGTCCCGGCGCTTTGCTTCCTCGAGCAGGGTCTGCAGCACCCGGACGTCCGCGGGACGCCCGTCGTCGTCAGCCAGCCATACCCAGTCCGCGCCCAGCGCCAGGGCGTGCAGCATGCCCAGTGCGAACCCACCGGCGCCCCCGAGGTTGCGCAGCGAGGGCAGATAGGTGGACGGGATCGGGCAGTCCTCGACGACCCCGTCGGCGGGATCGTCCGGCCCGTTGTCGACCACCACCAGATGGTCCGGCACCCGAGTCTGCTCACCCAGCACCGCCAGCGACTTAGCCAGCAGATCCCGCCGATGCCGCGTCACCACCACGGCGACCACCATGCTCATCTACCACCCACCCCACCCCTCGCATTCAGCGGGCTCAGCGGGGTAAAAACCGGCCCGATAACCACGCTGAGCCCGCTGAATGCGGTGTAGGTGGTCATTGGGTTGCTCCGATGCGGTCTAGGGCTTCCTGGCTGAGGTTGTCGTAGGGGTCCTTGCCCTTGTAGTGGGACAGGACCTTGCGCAGGTCACCCTGCTCCCGGATCTCCCCGTGGTCCAGCCACAACGCCGAGGTGCACAGCTCGACGAGAAACTCGTCGGAGTGCGACGCGAACACCAGGATCCCGGACCGCTCGACCAGCGCGGTGAGCCGATCCCGGGCTTTCTCCAGGAACGCCGCGTCCACCGCGCCGATGCCCTCGTCGAGCAGCAGGATCTCCGGGTCGATACTGGTCACCACGCCGAGCGCGAGGCGGACCCGCATGCCGGTCGAGTAGGTGCGCAGCGGCATCGACAGGTAGTCACCCAGTTCGGTGAACTCGGCGATCTCCTCGGTGCGGGCCTCCATCTGCTTGCGGGTCATGCCCAGGAACAGCCCACGGATGATGATGTTCTCGTAGCCGGAGATCTCCGGATCCATGCCGACGCCGAGGTCGAACACCGGGGCGACCTTCCCGACGATCCGCGAGCTGCCCCTGGTCGGCTCGTAGATCCCGGACAACAGCCGCAGCAGGGTGGACTTGCCGGCCCCGTTGTGCCCGATCAGGCCGACCCGATCGCCGTGGCGCAACGACAGGGTGATGCCGCGGAGTGCCTCGATGATCGGCACCTTGGAGTCGATCCCGATCTTGCCGCCGGCTCGCCCCACCGTGCCCAGCAGAGCCTTTTTCAGCGACCGGGTCTTGGCGTCGAAGATCGGGAAGTCGACGCACGCACCGTTCACGTCGATGGAGACCATTGTGCTATCACACCCAGTAGGAGACTCGGGCCCGGTAGTTGCGCAGGACCAGCAGCGCCACCGCCCACCCCACCACAGTGATAACCAGGGTCACCACCCAGTGCCGGAGTTCGAAGGACTCACCGATCATCGGGCGTCGCAGGATCTCGACGTAGTGCAGGAACGGGTTGAGCTCGACCAGCCGGGCGCGCTCGCCGACCGGGCCGGGTGTGCTCCGGAGCTGCTCGTAGTCCCACACGATCGGCGTCATGAAGAACATCAGGGTGACGATGCTGGCGGTGACCGGGGGGACATCCCGGTACCTGGTGGCGATGATCCCGATCAGGACCGCCACCCACACCCCGTTGAGCACGATCAGCGCCAGTGCCGGGAATGCCAGCAGGCTGCTCCACCCGAAGGCTCGCGGCGCCTGTGGGGGGAAGATTAACATCAGCGCCACCCAGACCAGCACGTTGTGCCCGAAGAACAGCAGTTGCCGCCACACCAGCCGGAAGATGTGCACGCTCAACGGCGCCGGTAGGTGCTTGATCAGGCCCTCGTTGCGGATGAAGACCTCGGCACCGTCATTGATGCAGGCTGCGAGGAACTGCCAGATGATCAGGCCGACGGCCAGGTAAGGCAGGAAGTCGCGCAGCGGCTGGTTGAACAGCGCGGCGTAGAGGATGCCCATCCCGATCGCCTGGACCGCCAGGCTGATGGTGATCCAGAGCGGGCCGATCACCGATCGCCGGTAGCCCTGCTTGATGTCCTGCCAGCCCAGATGCCCCCACAGCTGACGTTGCCGCCACCCCGCTGCCAGATCGCCGACTGCCCGCGCCCAGCTGCGAGACGACGGCGCCGGGGCCTCCGAGATCTCGGGTGCCGTCGCAGTGTGCTGCACGATCAGCGAGGGTACTCGGGCGGTGGCCGGGCTCTAGGGTTGCGGGTGCGCCACACAGATCAGGACCAGCGGCGCTCTCGCTGCCGGCAGCAGTGACCGTGGCTGAGAACGCTTCGGCGCGCAGCTCCAGCGAGAGCACCGTACACACCTCGACCACCTCGCCAATACGCATGACGAGCTGATCGAGCGAGCACCGCTCGCCATCGAGTTCACGACCATGGGCCGACGTGGCTGGTCAGTGCAGCAACGTGAAGTGCTTGACGTGCGTGGGACGCATCGCCTGGAAGTTGACGGTGATCGAACGTTGCGACGTCGCCGATCTTAAGCCGCCGGCGCACGCGACTACCGAGGCGTCCACCGTACCGAGCGGGAAGTCTCGGTAGGTGTCGACCAGCTCGATCACGCGGAACCAGTCGGTGGCGGCCACCGGCTCGACGCTGAATGCGCCGGAGGCGACGTCGCCGAGAAACAGCAGCTCCGCCCGGGTACTGAGGCGGGTCTGCGCCAGGTAGCACACCTCGGTGATGACCAGCTGCGAAACGATCAGCGCCCCCGGGGAGGTGCCGTGCATGACACCGCGACACAGCGTGCATGACACCGCGACACACCGTGCACAGGCGCGGGACACGCCGGGTTAGGCGCCTGCGAAGTGTTGTTCGAGCCAGTCCAGCAGGGCGCCGAATTCCCGTGACATCGTGGTGTCCGATGCAGCGAGAACGAGCTGGTGGCCGCTGTCCTCCACGGTGATCGTGTAACTCAGTGCGTCCGGAGCAGGTCCGGATCCTGCTTCTGCGGGTGGCCCGGCAAGTGCGGCCTCCTTGGCCGCCGCCACGAGTTCCGTCAGCTCCTCCGTGGCTGGATCGGTGAGGTTGTCAGTGTCGACAACCCGCGGCGAGAGGCCAAGGTTGATCGCCGCGGCCAGCCCACCATGCGTTGCCAGAGTTACCTTCATCCCACAACCGTCGCGCTGGTCCGAAACCTTCGCAATGTCACCGGGGAGCCAAAGCGTTGAGCTGTCGAGTCAGCGCCGCCAGGCCATCCTCGCCTGCACGAGCGCCTATCGCCGGCGATAGGCCGCTGATTCGAATGCCGACCTCTCGCCACGCGGCGAGCACAGCCTGCTGTTCGGCGCTGCCTGCGCCGTACAATGATCCGGCCTTGAAGTACGTGGTATCCGCGAAGTCCTGGAATTGAGTCCGCGCACCGGATTCCTCCAGGGCCGCGTACCAGATATGCCCGGCAGCCTCCCAGGCATGGCCGCCGATGCCCACCGCAGTCAGATAGAATGCCTTGTTGGGGATGCCGGAATTGATGTGTACACCGCCGTTGTCCCCCTCCTCGGTGTCCGGCAGGTCAACGAACTTGCTCATATGGTCGGGTTGCGGGTCCTTGCCGAACAGGCTGTTGTCGTATGCCGTTCCGGGAGCCTTCATCGAGCGCAGGGCGTCCGCCTCGATTCCCGGGGTGAATATCTCGCTTCCGATGAGCCAGTTCGCTTCCTCGGCTGATTGCTGACCTGACCACTGCTTGACCAGCGAACCAAAAACGTCCGAAATGTGCTCGTTCAAGGCGCCTGATTGAGTGTGGTACTCAAGGCCGGCGGTATGCTCGGTGACCCCGTGCGTCAACTCGTGGGCGATCACATCCAGCGATCCGGTGAAATCGGTGAAGACCCTCCCGTCTCCATCACCGAATACCATCTGCTGGCCATCCCAAAAAGCGTTGTTGTAGTTCCTGCCACGGTGGACGTACCCGTCCAGGCGCATGCCGTGGTCGTCAATCGAATCACGCCCGTGGACGTCTTTGTAGAACTGTCGAGTGGTGCCAAGTCCGTCGAATGCCTGGTTGACGGAGCCGTCGGTCGACTCCGGTCCGTCCTCCGATCGAGCCAGCACTGCGCTGGGGAGGTAAGTACGGTTCTGGCAATCGAAGATGGTGCGCCGGCCGCCGGTGGGGGCGACTGCGCCCGCGAACGATGCCCGTACCGCTCGCTCACCCCGCAAACGGGCGTTGCTCAGCAGGGTACTCAAGGCGGCTTCGCGAATGTCCTGCTCGTCGCTCTCGAGGAGCTTGCGGAGCACGTGCGGGGGAGTGATGCAGTTCAGGGGGCGCAAGACGCTGGCCATGACACACCTCGTACGGGGAGGGCAGGGAAGGGGTAGCAGAAAGTACTCCGATGGTCACCGCGTCCGCCAACACGGTGCGCACAGGAGAGCGACACAGCGTGCAGGAGAGCCGGACACGCCGGGTTAGAGGTATTGGCCGGTGCCACGGGTTCCGGGCTCTGCGGCCGGGCTGCCGGGCTGCATCCCGGGTGGGATCGTGCCTGCGGGTAGGCCGCGGCGCATCTGCTCCAGCTGCATGCGGGCGGCCATCTGCTGGGCGAACAGCGTGGTCTGGATGCCGTGGAACAAGCCCTCCAACCAGCCGACCAGCTGAGCGTGTGCCACCCGCAGCTCGGCGTCGCTGGGAGTGGTGTCCTGGCTGAACGGCAGCGACAGCCGCTCCAGCTCTTCGCGTAGCTCCGCAGCCAAGCCCTGCTCCAGCTCACGGATCGAGGACTGGTGGATCTCCCGCAGCCGGTTGCGGCTGGCGTCGTCCAACGGCGCGGCGCGGACTTCCTCCAGTAGCTGCTTGATCATGCTGCCGATCCGCATCACCTTGGCGGGCTGCTCGACCATGTCCGAGACGTCAGTTCCGCCATGCTCGGCGGAGTTGCCGCCTGGCACCGCCATGCCGTCCGGCCCGACCACGATGACCTGCTGCTCATCCGGTTCGCTCATAAGTCCATCCTCCCCCACCCGCCCAACCCGCGCGTGTCCTCCTCGTGTGCCCGGTGTGTCGCGTTTCTATGCACGGCGTGCGCGCTCAACCTCGGTGGTCAGCAGGATCTTGCCGACGACGCCGCCGGCCTCCAACATCTGGTGCGCCTGCGCGGCCTGCGCCAGCGGCAGAGTCGCGTGCACCACGGGCTTGACCCGACCGTCGCCGAACATCGGCCACAGCCGGGTGACGAC
>JBGSWT010000374.1:0-4221 GCA_041751815.1 Pseudonocardiaceae bacterium | reverse complement strand
GGTTGGGCGTACCGAGGCGCAGGTCGGCGCCGACGTGGCCGCTGGGATCCTCGCGGAGGGGCACACCGCGGCAGCGTTCGTCATTGTCGGTTCCGGTCCGCATGGGGCAAGCCCGCATCACGACGTGTCCGACCGGGTGGTGCAGCCCGGAGACGTCGTGGTGGTCGACATCGGCGGGCCGACGCCGGAGGGCTATTTCTCCGACTGCACCCGCACCTACAGCCTGGGTGATCCGGCCGCCGCCGACGTCGCCGCTGGTTATGCGGTGCTGCAGGCAGCACAGGACGCCGCGGTGGCGGCAGTCCAGCCGGGCATCACTGCCGAGCAGGTGGACGCCGCCGCCCGGATCCCGATCACCGACGCCGGTTTCGGGGACCGGTTCATCCACCGGACCGGGCACGGGATCGGCCTTGAGGTGCACGAGGAGCCCTATATCGTGGCCGGTAACGATCTGGTGCTGGAGCCTGGAATGGCGTTCAGCATCGAACCGGGCATCTATCTCCCGGGTCGCTGGGGTGCCCGTATCGAGGACATCGTGGTGGTCGGCGAGCACGGCGCGACCCGGCTCAACCACCGCCCACGCGAGCTCGTGGCACTACCGGCATGACGACGGCCGCCCACTGTGGCGGCCACCACAATCTGTCGTCGAATGTTACGTGGTTCACAAGTGCGCAATGGGATATTAACACCCATTCGTCATTGGTCACGTGCAACCGGCTGCGACGTAACGACTGGACCCTTTAACCTGGAGAAGGCAAGCGAGGGGGCTTGCCTTGGCGCGCCGACACCCAGGAAAGCACCAGCTCACTGACGAGACCCGTGGGGGCCGACCTCCAATCGCATCAACGCCAGCAGTCCCCGCTAGCCGCGAACTGCGCAAAGATGGGAACAGGTCATGACGATAAGCAATGAGACCGCAGACTTGCGAGAGGTCGACCATGACCTCTTGGTGACACCGGAATTCGCTCCGCTTGCTGATTTTGCTGGGTTCGGAGCATACGAGGCGGTGGCCGTGCAAGAGACCGGTAAGGCCATTTCAGGGTTCACCGATAATATTGCAGAGGCGATATCCGGGTATCTCACGACGCGCCCTGAATCAGCCCCGCTGATGGCTGGTTCGGACCCACCGGTCAGCCCACTGGTGATTAAGGAGTGGCTGGATAGGACGATCGCAGGGCCGTTTGACGGTGAGCTGTCTGCCTTCCTGCGCGAAGCCAGTCACGTCGCAGGCAAGGGGGTAACCTTCCCGGGTGTGCAGGTGCCCCTTCCACCCCAGATGATTCTGGCTCTCACTGCGTGGATGCAGGGACAGATCCTCAAGGCCTTGGGCGAGACCTGCGACGTCGCCACCGTTTCGGCGGCCGGAGGAGCATGGATGAACCAGTTCATGTTGCAGCTCGGGATCATCCTTGAACCTACCCTGGCAGAACCGAACGCCCCCCTGGGCCGCCATGAAGCCGCCGAGTTCCATCCCTACGCGGACTTTGCGGGTTTCGGTGCCAAGGAGACGTCAATTCTGCGCAAGACCGGCCCGTTACTGGGACCAGCGGCAGGTGGCGTGGTCACCCTTGCCTATGATTACCTGCTCTCCCGTCCCGAATCGGCCGGATACTTCCAGGACGCCTCGCATCTCACGCAGCGTAAGATGACGCTCAAAGCGTGGTGGTCCAGGAGCACCATGAAGCCGATGGACGGTGATTTCCACACCTATATGTCCAAGGTGGCCGATGCCCACGTCAAGGGCGGTGGGACGCATCCCCATGTGGTCATTCCGGCTGATCTGACCATCGCTCTCATGGGCTGGGTTGAGATGAGGGTCATGACGGCGTTGAACACCGTAGCGCCGGGAGCCGACGGTGAGTATGTCTTCGGCAAGATTCCCGAGCCGGAAGCGGCCGCGGAGGTAGGCCAGGCTTGGATGCGCATGCTGACCCTGCAACTGGGAATCCTGCTCAAGCCCTATCTGGCATCGCCGGCCGAGCCTGCGGTCGCCTGAGGACATCGACGACACCGATCCTCCCGGTGTGGGGCTGCCAGTCCTGGGAACCGGGTGCACCCCGAGACCGTTCTCGGGGTGCACCCGGTTGTTGATTCGGGATAAACACTGAGGCGGCGACGTTGCCGCGGCGGCAGGGTAGAGACCGACCGCCAAGAGGAGGATTTCGATGAGCACATCACTGACGCGGCCCCGTCACGGCACGGTCATCGCGGGGGTGTGTGCGGGGCTTGCCGAGCGGTTCGGGTGGAGCGCCAACGCAGTACGGCTGCTGTTTGTGCTGTCCTGCCTGCTGCCAGGGCCGCAGTTCGTGATCTACGTGGTGCTCTGGTTCATCATGCCCAAGCGGACGTACTGAGCTGTCGCGAACGGCTGGGAGCCGATCGCGAGAGGTGGTTACGGCAGGCGCGCGCGCAGCCAGCCGTACCAGTCGCCGATACCGTCACCGGTGGTTGCCGAGAGCTGCAGCACCTCAACGCCCGGATTCGCCCGGCGGGCTCCTTCCAGGAATGCGGCGACGTCGAAGTCGACGTACGGCAACAGATCGGTCTTGTTGAGCAGCACCAGGTCCGCAGCGCGGAACATCTGAGGATACTTCCGCGGCTTCTCCGCGCCCTCGGTCACCGAGGTGATGACCACGCGGGCCTGCTCGCCGAGATCGAACAAGGCGGGGCACACCAGGTTACCGACGTTCTCGATCAGCACCACCGAGCGATCCGGGGGGTCTAGCGTCTGCAGGCCACCGGCCAGCATTTGGGCGTCGAGGTGACAGCCCGACCCGGTGTTGATCTGGACCGCCGGAGCGCCGGTGGCGCGGATCCGGTCCGCGTCAAGCACCGTCTCCTGATCACCCTCGATGACCGACACTTGCAGTTCGGCGCCCAGCTCTCGGATGGTGCGCTCAAGCAGCGTGGTCTTACCCGCTCCGGGTGAACTCATCAGGTTCACCGCGAGAATGCCATGTTGGGCAAACCACTCGCGGTTGCGCTCGGCAAGAGCGTCATTGCGGGCCAACACGGCCTGCTCGAGGGTAACGGTACGGGTTTGCGGTTCCTGGTGGCCATGTCCATGCCCGTGCTCATGGCCGTGTTCGTGTGCGTGCCCGTGTTCGTGCTCATGTTCGGGGTACACGAGAATGGTGTCCCCAGAGCAGCCACAGGTCGCACACATCAGGCCAGCACCTCAACTTCCCGGATTCGTAGTTCCTCACCCGCGAGGAGTTCGCGATTCGCACTCCCGCACTCACAAAGTACGAGCAAGTCGTTCAGCGCGAACTCTACGCCGCAGTCCCGGCAGCGGGCCATTCCAGAGGGTCGAATAATTTCTAAAGAGGCACCCTCCAGCGGGGTGCCCGCGGTGATGACTTCGAAGCAGAACTGGACCGAATCGGGCACCACTCCAGAGAGCGTGCCGATCTCCAGGCACACCCGCCGCACGGGCGTGTCGCCCATCCGTTCGCACACCGCCTGGATCACGCTCTGCGTGATCGCCATTTCGTGCACTCGGTCCTCCTCGGTGAGCATCCAGTGCAGTCCCCTGCGGGGATCTTGTCAAGGGCGAGACAATGCTCTGGTGCAGCAATCTATCCGAGTTGAGGTGCGGGTCGAAGGCGTCGTGCAGGGCGTGGGCTTCCGGCCTTACGTGCACGGCCTAGCGGGCCGTTTGGGCCTGTCAGGCCGGGTCGGCAACGACACCGCGGGGGTCTTCGTGGAGGTGGAGGGAGCCGAGCAGACGGTCAGCGAGTTCCTCGCGGTGCTGGCGGTGCAGGCTCCGCCGCTGGCCGTCATCGAGCAGGTCAGGACCAGCCCGCTGGTTCCGACGGGGGAGCCCGGCTTCCACATCGTGGCCAGCAACGCCGGCGGCCGGCGGGACACCCTGATCTCGGCGGACAGCGCCACCTGTGCGGACTGCCTGCGCGAGCTGGCCGATCCCACTGACCGCCGCGTCAACTACCCGTTCATCAACTGCACCAACTGCGGCCCGAGATTCACCATCGTGCGCGACGTGCCCTACGACCGGCCGTTCACCACGATGGCGCCGTTCGAGATGTGCCACGTCTGCGCCGCTGAGTACCACAATCCCGCTGACCGGCGCTTTCACGCTCAGCCGGTGTGCTGCCCTGCGTGCGGTCCCCGGCTACGACTGCTCGACGCCGACGGCACCGAGCTGCCCGGTGACCCGCTGGCCGAGGCCGCGGCGTTGTTGACCGGCGGAGCCTTGCTGGC
>JBGSWT010000373.1:0-5367 GCA_041751815.1 Pseudonocardiaceae bacterium | reverse complement strand
CCGGGCTGGCGTCCACCCAGCTCAGCGCCTCGGCCAGGCGCCGGCCGTCGCGCAACACCGGGTAGGCGAAGGACACCGCGTAGTGGCCGAAGGTTGTGGGTTGCGAATGCTGCAGGTAGGTCTGGTCGGCCATCCAGGTCTCGGTGTGCCGACCGGCGAGCTCAGCGAGCTGTGTCGCAAGGCCAGCTGCGGCCCCGACGAGGCCGGCGAGCACATCGCGCAGGTGTAGCCGAAAGGCGATGCGCATGGCCTCCCGACGAGGGCGACCGGCGTGTAACCAGCCCGCAGCATCGCCTATCCGGGCAGCGAAATAGCGCTCCCGGGAGTTGTAGACCTCGCCATGGGACGGGTCGTAGGGGAACTCCTCGGCCGGGACGTCGAGGGTATCCAGCAGCAGCCCCAGCAGCTGACGCGCGGGTTCTGGCGGTATCACCCCAGCTAGTTGCAGATCGAGCACGTGGGCGAGGTCGGCCAGGGTAAGTCCGTGGTGGACCAGCGGCGCGTCGGCGATCTCCAGCGCGTAACCGGCGTCGATCAGCTCCTCTGCGGGTCCGGTCACAACGTGCCTCCAGTAACCGTGAACAAGGTCGGGGCGCCACCAGTGAGCAAGAAGACGACCGGGCCCACGACGCTCTGGTGTTCGACGACACCGCCCGACGCGCTCATCAGTGCGGCCATTGCCTTCGCGCCGAAGACCGGGTCGAGGAACATGCCCTCCGCTTGGGCGACCAGCCGGGCAGCCTCCTTACCCGCAGAGGAGGGAACGCCGTAACCTGGGCCGAGAAAGCCATCGATAACGGTGACATCACCGTTATCGTGCGCGCACGTTCCTAACAGCGCCCCCACCCCGGCCGCCAATTCGCCGACCTGCTGGACACAGTCGGCTACGGTGCGGCTGACCGCCACCCCCACCACGTCGTAGGGCAACCGCAGCCAGCGAACCCCAGCGAGCAGCCCGGCCTGAGTACCGCCGGACCCGGTCGCAAGCCACAGCTGCCGGGGCCGCAGATCAGCGGCGAGCAGCTGCTCAGCCAGCTCCAGGCTGGCTCGGGCATACCCGAGCGCACCGACCGGGGTTGCACCGCCCCGAGGAAGCGAACAAGGCGTGCGGCCAGCACGGCGCAGCTTGTCGGCGAGCGTGGCGCTGCCCGCATCCACCGATGTTCGGTCGGGATTCCCGGTGAAGGTGATCTGCGCTCCGGCGAGCTCCGCCAGCAGCAGGTTCCCGGTGGCTGGCACCGGCTGGCCGTAGCAGACCAGATGAGCTTCCAGGCCGCATTGGCGCGCGGCCAGCGCTGCAAGCATCGCCCAGTTCGACTGCGGTCCGGCACCTGTGACCAGGCAGTCGCAGCCACGGCGCAGCGCATCGCCGAGCAGATATTCCAGCGCCCGTACCTTGTTTCCGCCCAGACCGAAACCGGTCAGGTCGTCACGCTTGAACCAGATCTCGACACCGAGCACCTCCGACAATCTCGGTGCCGGCCGCAGCGGTGTCGGCACCGTGCACAGCTCGACCCGGGGTAGGTCCAGCAGGCCCTTCACAGCGGGGCCCTCACACTGGATCCTTCGCCGCGGCCAGCACCCGGTCGACGAACGCGGTGGTCGCGCCGAGAGCCCGCCGCGGGTCCAGGCATCGGGCGATTTCCGTTGGATCCAGGTAGGCGCTCACCACCGGGTCTGCGGCGAGTGCCTCGGCCAATCCCGTGCCGCGTTCGAGGCCGGCCATCGTGGCGTCGTACACCGCCTGCTGGGCCGCATGCTTGCCGATCCGGTCGGCCAGCGCACGCATTACCGGCTCGGACAGTACGTACCCGCCGCCGGCGTCGAGGTTGGCCCGCATCCTTGCGGAATGCACCACGAGACCCTCCAGCAGCCGGGCCGCCAGCTGCAATGAGACGCCGGTAAGCAGGCATGCCTCCGGCACCACCACCCACTCGGCCTTCCATGACCGGCCATCCCGCTCGTGGTCACCCACCAAGCCCTCGACGGTGACGCCTGCGTCGGATCGCACCACCCGGGCCAGCGTGCCCAGGTGCTCGGCCAGCTCCGGGTTGCGCTTGTGCGGCATGGTGATGCTGCCGACCTGCCCGGGGGTGAACGGCTCGGATACCTCCCCGATCTCGGGCCGCTGCAGCTGGTAGATCTCATTACCGATCTTGCCCAGGGTGCCGCTCACCAGCGCCAGCAACCCGGTGAACTCAGCGATGCGATCCCGTGCGGTCAGCCAAGCGATGTCCGGGACTCCCAGGCCGACGCGGTGGGCGAATGCGTCGAGCAGCGGCAGCGCCGCTGCACCCCAGAACTCCATCGTGCCCAGCGCCCCACCGAGCTGGACAACCTCCCATCGGCGCCGGCCCTCGGCCAGCCGGGCCCGGTGGCGGCGAAGCTCGGAGGCCCAGACGGCCGCCTTGAACCCGAACGTGATCGGCAGCCCGGGTTGCCCGTGGGTGCGCCCGCACATGATCACGTCGCGGTGTTCGCGGGCCAGTCCCAGCGTGGCGGCCTCGACGCGGCGCAGGTCACGCTCGAGCACGTCACCGACGCGCCGGGCAATCACCGCGGTCCAGGTGTCGGAAAGATCCTGCACCGTGGCGCCGTAATAGATCCACTCCCGGGCCTGCGGCGGCAGCACGTCGCTCAGGCAACGGATCAGGCCGAGGGTGGAGTGCCCGGTCGACCTGGTCGCAGCGCCGACCCGGTCGAGGTCGAGCAGAGTGACGTCGGCGTGCTCTCGGATAGCGCGCGCTGCATCGGTGGGCACCAACCCGACCTCGGCCTGTGCCTCAGCGAGGGCGGCGAGAATCTCCAGCCATGACTGGAGGCGGCCGTGATCATCGAAAAGCCGGTGCAGCTCGGGGGTGGCCCATAGGTGGCCGTAGATGCAGGAGTCGACGAGGTGAGCTCCCATCGACACCGCCTCACCCGGTCGTGACGCCGACCGGCTTGCCGGCGTCCACCTCGGTCGGTGGGCCTACGCCCGTCAACCAGCGCAGGGCCGCCCGGATCTCGTCGAGGTTGGATCCCCATGGCACGACGGCTCTGGCGCTCTCGTACTCGACGCCCCGCTCCAGCAGGCAGCATTTCGCCAAGGTCAGGTCATCCAGCGAGGCCGACCGGCGGCGCGGGCAGAGGTCAACCCGGGGCGGCTCGTCGCCGTAGAAGTGACGGTGAAACTGCAACGACCGTTCGCAGCCGATCATCAACCAGTTGGCCCGATCGGCCGGTCGAGTGTCCAGGTAGGACACCGGTGCGCCGAGTTCGGTGCCGGCGCCGCGGCAAGGCAGCAGGTAGCTGGCGGCGGGGTGGGCCGCGGCCAGCTCAGGGATGTCCACCGCTTCGAGCACCAGCTCGATCGGGGGCAGCTCCTCGTCGAAGGCAACCACCTGCTCGGCCATCGCGAGAAGCTTGGGTGGGATGGGGGGCACCACCTCGGTCACCCGAACCCGGACCGGCGCAGGCCGCCAGATGAAGTTGACGTGCTCGTAACGTCCCGTGACCACGTAAGCCAACGCACCGGGTCGAGCATGGGCGAGCGCTACCTGGGCCAGGGCCGTGGCGTTGCCGACATCGACCTCCGGCGCCTCGAGGGACACCACCTGCTCGGGGCCGGCCAGCACCCGGGCCTGCACCACCGGCGAGAAAAGCGGCACTTCCGATTGCTTCCGGACCGCCACCAGGGCGGTCTGCCTCCCGTTACGCAGCACGAGGTATTCGCTGCGCCGGTAGACCTCCCGTCCCAACAGGAAGGCCATCAGGGACTGCTCGGTGAGTGCGACGTCGACCTCCTGCACCGACAGCCCACGGTAAGGGCGGGTGATGGTGTTCGGTGCCGGGTCAGAGATCACTACGGTGCCGCCTTCAGGTCGCGTTCCGGCAGCCGCGCGGTGTCGGCCCGCAGACCGAGCCGCAGTGTCTCCAGCGGCATTACCTCCTCGAGCAGGATGTTGCCCAGGCTGACGTCGGCACCGAGGTGGCGGACCATCCACGACTGCTGGGCGGTCCGCGGCGCCTCGAAGATGATCCGTTCGATGGGCAGGCGGGCGACGATCGCCTCGACCAGCGTGGCCCGCACACTCCCGTCGGTCTCATACAACCCGACCGTTCCGCTTTCCCTCCCTTCGGCGATGAGCCAGCGGGCCCCGGCGGCGAGGTCTGCCTCCATCTCGGCGAGCCACGCGGCCGCCACCACGGGGATCGTCCCGCTCTTGAGCCCGGTCTCGGCCAGCACGACGAACTCGCCGGACAGCTCACGGACCAGCGCCGCCTTGCGCTGGGAGGTCATGACGCCCAGGCCATTGGACACTTCGAGGGCGTCCACTCCGATGTCTGCGGCCCAGCGCCGCAACTCGGTGAGCCGGTCCTGAGCGACGGCCACCTCCAGCAGTGTGCCGCCCAGCGACACCATCACACCGGCCGCATGGCACACCGCGACCCGCTCCTTGACGACCGGGTCGATGTAGGCGATGCCCCAGCCGATCTTGATGATGTCGACGAGGTGACCGGTTTGGACCAGCCACGCGTCCAAGGCAGGGATGGTGACGCCCTTGTCCAGCACGTGGGTCAGGCCGCGATTGCGAGGTTTACCGGCTCGCTCCGAGAGATCGAGGAAATCCGGGGAGTTCCACACCCAGCGACAGTATGACCCAGGCGACGGCTGGTCTGTGTCCCGCGAGCACCAACACCGCGAGTTCCTTCGTCCCGCCCGAACGTGGGAAGTGCCGCGGCACCTGCCTAGCGTCTGCTGTCGAGCGTGAGGAGGCGATCCGTGGCCCAGCGGCTGGTCGTCATAGGCGGCGGTGCCGCCGGGATGTCCGCAGCGTCGGCGGCTCGCCGGATCGACCCGGCGTGCGAAATCGCCGTCCTGGAAGCCACCGGCCACGCCGCCTATGGGCTGTGCGGTATCCCGTACTACCTGGCCGGGCTGGTCGGGCGAGCCGATGAGCTGCTGTCCTACCCGCCGACCTATTTCCGCGAACGGCGGCGGATCGACCTGCGACTGCATACCCGGGTGCTGGCCCTGGATCCACGGCGGCAGGTGGTGCACTACCGAGACGCCGGCGGGGACGGACGGTTGAGGTACGACCGTCTCGTGGTGGCGGCCGGGGGAGCACCGGTGCTGCCGCCATTGCCCGGACTTGACGACGACCGGGTGGTGACCGTCCGTACCCTCGAGGACGCCATCACGCTGCGTAGCCTGCTGGACGCCGGCCGGATCGCCCGGGCGCTGGTGGTCGGCGCCGGCTACGTCGGTCTTGAGATGGCCGAGGCGCTGCGGGCCCGGTGCGTGGAGGTCACGGTCGCCGAGGCGCTGCCCAGGGTGATGCCGACTCTCGACGAACCGGTTGCCGCCCTGGTCGCTGACGAGGT
>JBGSWT010000372.1:0-2701 GCA_041751815.1 Pseudonocardiaceae bacterium | reverse complement strand
TCGGGCTGCTGCTCTGGCAGGCGCTGCGCGGCCAGCCGCTGGTGGCGCCGGATGGGTTGACCCTCGGCGCGGCGACCGCGCTGGTCGTCGCGGTGGCCACCTCGGTGGTGACGATCCTGTACCGGTCCCGCCATACCGGATCGGCTCGGACGGCGGCGCGGTTATGACCGCCGACGCACTTGGTCCCGCGGAGGCGGCGTTGTGACTGCGGGGTTGTTCCAGCTGGCGTTTCTGCTTGCTGCGCCGTTCTGGGCATTGATGATCGTGGCCCCGTCCTGGGGCTGGACGTTTCGGATCATCGGCTCACCGCTGATCGTGCTGCCGCCGGTGCTGATCTACGCCGTGCTGGTGCTGCCGAACCTCGCCGAGGTGCTGCCGGCCGTCAGCGCCCCCACGTTGGCCGGGGTGCAGGTACTGCTCGGCACCCCGACCGGCGCCGCGATCGGCTGGGCTCACTTCATCGCGTTCGACCTGTTCGTCGGCCGGTGGGAGTACCTGGACGCACGCCGACGCGGCGTGCACCCGCTGGTGATGGCGCCGGTGCTGTTGCTGACCATCCTGCTCGCGCCGTTGGGCATGCTGGTGTACCTCGTCGTCCGCGCCCTGCCCTGGCAGCGCGATCGGCCAGATCCGCATCCAGCGGGCTCAGCGTTCCAAAAGGAGGGTGGATAGCCCCGCTTAGCCCGCTGAATGCGCTTGGAGGAATGCGCCGGATGCGGTGCACGATGCCTGTAGTCATGGGGAAGTTGTCCGGGGCACTGCCCTGCGCGGCGCCGGCGAGGTATCCCCGCAGCGACACGGTGCCCGGGGCCGGCGGAGCCTGGTTGAACTCAAACCAGAACGCCGCGATCCTGCCGTCGGTGAGCCAGGTCAGCGGTGGCTGTTGCGGCGTGTCCTGCCAAGGAGTCACCAGCCAGCTACGGTCCTGGTCGAGCTCGGAATGGGGAAACTGACGTGTCGCGTGGAAGAACTCCAACGTCCACGACCTGAATTCGCCGACGGCGGGCGGCGGCACGCAGCATTCGATCTCCCAGCCGGACACGAAGATCTCGACGAGGTCCGCGCCGGCGAAGCTGGTCGGGGTGGATTCGGTGAACCGGTGCATACGCATGAGCCCGTGTACTCGGGAAAGGACCAGGGCACGAAGGCTCCGGGCACGGGCTTACCTGTGGTGATCAGCGTAGCTGATCCGGCGCCGCATTCGAGCCGGTCGCTCTGGCGAGTCCCGGACCGTCACCCCGGCAATCCTCACCGCGTTGCATCTACGGCGGTGCAGTCATCCGACGATGAAGGGACCATGGGATGCGGCGTGTGCTCGCTCTCCCGGCGGTGGTGCTGGCGAGCGTGCTCGCCCTGGCCGGCTGCTCGACCATGGCGCAGCAGTCGAGTGGAGTACAAGGTAGGGCCGGGGATGTCGCCACCGACTTCGGCGTCACCCGCTCTGAGATCACCCTTGGTGGCCTGACCGACAGCTCCGGCCCGTTCAAGGAACTCGGCGTCGGCGTCGTGCAGGGCAATCAGATCTGGATCAACGAGACCAACGCCGAGGGCGGGATCTGCGGGCGACAGATCAAGCTGACCGTCCGCGACCACGGGTACGACGTGGGCAAGGCAAAGGCTCACTACCCGGCATTGGAACCCAACGTATTGGGCTTCATGCAGATCATGGGCTCGCAGGTCAGCGCAGCGCTGAGCCAGAATCTCATCTACAGCGAGACCACCGCGGTGGCACTGTCGCAGTCCTCGGAGCTCCTGGCCAACCCATATCTGATCGTGCCGGGTACCACCTACGACGTCGAGATGATCAATGGCCTCTCATACCTCATGGAGACGGGCAGGCTTCGCGACGGCGACACCATCGGCCACATCTGGATCGACGATGAGTACGGCGCCAACGGGTTGCGCGGTACCCAGTACTTCGCCGAAAAGCACCGCCTCACGGTGCGCGAGGCAAAAATCAGCGCGACCGACTCGGATCTGCGCGACGTCGTGGCCGGTTTCGCCAGTGACCCCCGGGTCACGGCCATCGCCCTGACCACCACCCCCGAGCAAGCCGCGTCCACTGCCGTAGCCAACCAGCAGCTGGGGCTCAATGTGCCGATGATCGGCAACAACCCGGTGTTCACACCGGGGCTGCTGGAGGGCCCGGCCGCAGGCGCTTTGGGCAATCTCACCGTGGTGGCCAGCTCGGTGCCGTTCGCCTCCGACGTGCCCCAGGCGCAGCAGGTCGCCCAGGCGTTTCAGCAAGGTGGCTTCGAAGGGCGACCCAACAGCGGGGTGCACTACGGCTACGCGATAGGCAAGATCTGGGGTCAACTGCTACAGCGCGCCTGCAACAACGGTGACATCACCCGGGCCGGAATCCAGGAGGCGCTGCGGCAGAGTTCCGACATCGCCACCGAAAACCTGGTCGCCGACCTGGACTTCGCGGAGCCGGGTGCCCCGGCCGCCCGGGACGTCTACGCCGGCGTCCCCGACGCGCTCGTGCCGGGCGGGATCCGGCAGGTGAAGCCGCTGTTCGTGGCACCGGAAGCCCGCAGCTACGCCGCTCCGCACCAAAGCGGCGACTGATCGGTCAGCTTCGGCTGTTGACGGTTCGGACGGCCCTGCCGACAAAACCGAGGACCAGGACGGCGGCGCCGGTCAGGACGGTGCTCGGCGGCAGGGTGAGCGCGAGCAGGGCACAGCCGGTGATCCCGAC
>JBGSWT010000371.1:0-6102 GCA_041751815.1 Pseudonocardiaceae bacterium | reverse complement strand
TGCGCAACGGCAAGCTGGGCGAGGAGGACTGGACCAAGATCGCCCGGGTGATGGGCCGGGCCAACGACGCCCCGCTGTTCATCGACGACAGCCCCAACATGAGCCTGGCCGAGATCCGCGCCAAGTGCCGCCGGCTCAAGCAGCAGCACGGTCTGCGCCTGGTGGTCGTGGACTATCTGCAGCTGATGAGCAGCGGCAAGCGGGTGGAGTCCCGCCAGCAGGAGGTCAGCGAGTTCTCCCGGGCGCTCAAGCTGCTCGCCAAGGAGCTGGAGGTGCCGGTGGTGGCGATCAGCCAGCTCAACCGCGGGCCCGAGCAGCGCACCGACAAGCGACCGCAGATGTCGGACCTGCGCGAGTCCGGCGCCATCGAGCAGGACGCCGACGTGATCATCCTGCTGCACCGCGAGGACGCCTACGAGCGGGAGTCCCGCCCCGGGGAGGCCGACTTCATCGTCGCCAAGCACCGCAACGGACCCACCGACACCGTCACCGTCGTCTTCCAGGGCCACTTCAGCAGATTCGTCGACATGGCCCGGTAGTTAGGCTGGGGTCGTCGGTCGAGGGTCGGGCCCGAAGTCAGCTGGTATGTCGCTGAACCGATCGGCAAGTCGGTCCTGCAGGTCGGCGTGACGGAATTGGTACGTCGCCCCGGCTTGGCGCAGCACCTGTCGGGCGGAAGCAGTGTCTAGGAACGACAAGAAGCGGACACCCCCATGCCGACGCCTTAGCACTGCCTCGGCGAGCCGCAGCCGTCCCGATGCTGCAGATCTGAACCCGAACGCGACCCCGGATATGATCCCGAACGCGACCCCGAACATAAGCCCGAATGCGACCCCGGACATGAGCCCGAATACCCGTCCGAGGTAGAGACCGCCCACGAGCCCGCCAATGAGCACGAGCAGGAGACAGGGCCCGAGCCCGGACACGAGCCCGTAGCGGACATCTTGGCGATGCAGACGTCGTGGAGTCGCGGTGGGAGACCCCACAGTGGCACTCCCCCACACGCCCAGGATCGCGCCAATAAGCCCGCTCACGAGTCCGAAGACGAGCCCGAGTCCAATTCCAAGTCCCAGCCCAAGGCCGAGGATGCCGGCAAGGCTGCCTCCGAGTCCGCACAAAAGTCCCGCTACAAGCTCCATAACGAGCCAAACGCGGGCTTCAATGGGTGTGGGCCATCGTGGGATGAGCGTTCGCGGTGCTCGCAACGAACCCATGCTCCCGATCGTGGACCCGGCCGCGAGCCCGGTGAGGGACCCGATCGCGAGTCCGACCATAGGGCCGCCCACGAGCCCAAACGTGAAACCGGACACAAGTCCGCTGATGAGCCCGACAGTGAGGGCAGCGGGGATTCGGGTGCGGCGGGTCAGCCACCTTGGGATGTCCCACCAGTCCAGGTCACGTGTCGGACCACCCGGCCTAGACGTCATGTGGTGGGCGATCCATTCCAGCCAGTACGCCGCGTGGCGCCGTTCAGCCTCGTCGGGGTAAGCGGTGACTAGTACCTGGTCGAGCAGGTGTCCCCTCAGCGTTGCCTCGTCCTGTAGCTCTGACGCGAGAAGTTGGGTCGGGTCGCGACCGGTGTAGGCCGACCGGGCCAGTGTCAGCATCAGCGGGGTGTTGAGCACCCGGGTCAGGACCCCGCCGGCGTGGTTCCTGACATGTTCGGCAACGATCTCCCACCCCTGAGTGGCCGAACCGTGGTGGGCCGCGGTGAGGTAGGCGGCGGCGGCGTCGGGATCCACCGGGTGCAACATCACCACGGCAGCGATGGGGAGTTCGGCCTGCGAGTTGAGGGTCTTGTGGAACTCATCCGTTCGGCTTGTGAGGACGAGGGGCAGGCCGCCGCCTTCTTCGCTCAGGCGTGTGAGTGCGCGGTCGCGGGCTGCACGAGGCATCTCGTCGAGGCCATCGAGGAAAAGAGCCAATCGAGCCCCATCGAACAATTGCTCGATGGCGTTTGATCCGAAGTCCGTGACTGCGCGAAGGTAGGGGTGATCACGGGCGATCGTGGTAATTGCCCATGTCCGCAGGTCGGTCTCATGGGGCTGCCATGACCCCATGGTCAACCACACGGGCACGGGAACCTGGTGGCGGTCCTCGGGCGGAAGGTCAGTTCGCTGAAGAAGCGCCTTCAGCAGGAGCAGGGCCATCGCCCCGCTCTTCCCCGCTCCTGCGGGACCAATGACGACGAGGCGTCCGTGGTCAAGCTTGCGATAGAGCTGGTCATGCAGCTGGGTGACCGTGCCCGCTTCGTCAAGGCCTACGGCGTCGCGATCACTGCTGTCATCCGGGGTGTCCGTTCGTGGCCGCGGGTCGGCGGCCACTCTCGGGAATGTCGCAAGTTGCTCAGGGGTCAGGCCCCAGCCGTAGGCCCACCTCCAGGTGACCTCGACGGGCAGCGGCCGCTCGATTCCGCGCTGTCGTACTTGCTTGCGCCACTCAACCAACATCTGCTGCGTTAGGAGATCAGCCGCATGATCCAGCTGCTCCACCGTTGAGTGGCCGGCGCCTAATCGTGGCCCTGCAAAGTTGGCGAATAGGGCGTATCGGACGGTGGTGGTCATGGTGACGGAGCCCTCGACGGTTGAGTCCTTGAGCTCCTGCTTTACGGTTACACCGCGCGTACGGCGCGGCACTCGTCGTGCGCCGCTCCGCCGGTCCGACCGGGTCACTACGTGTCCTCGTGGTCCATCACGCCAAACGGTAGCGGCGGTCGGTGGGTCATGGGCTGGGAAGGCGACTCAACGTGCTGCCCCGAGGAGATCAAGCCGAAGGATGGTAGGTGACAGGTAGACAGCCCCCGCGGCTACCCGGCTCGGAGGGGGCGTTGCGGGCACCACTCATGGGGGTGTTGAGGAGGGACGCCTGGGTTGGGCGGGTGATGGCCTGCTCGACGGCTGGTAGCCGTACTCTGTGCTCAGTAGACGCATGAAGGCGTGTCAGGAGGGATCGGATGCGGCGTTGGACAACGGCTGTGGGTGTAGTCCTCCTCGTTGCCGGTGTGGGGTACGCAATCTACTGGGCAGTCGTGGGTAACGTCGGGGTCAACGAGACTGCCGGTCCTCTGTCCGTCATCATCGGGATCGTGGGCTTGGTGTTTACGGTGTTGGGCATGACTGGCCGCCCCACACCGCCCAGAATTTCTCAGAGCGTGACAGGCTCTAGTGTGGGCCGGGGCGTGACCCAGTCGGCCAACGCTCGCGACGTGACCCAGGAAGTCGTCGACTCTGATGTAACGGATGACATTAAGCAAACCGGTGCCAGCTGACGCGCTCTCGTCACATCGGTGGGTTTAGTTTAGTAACCAACCCTACTTCAGGCCGTGATTGGCGCTACGGCGCGGTGACGGCTAACGCATTGTGAACAACGCGGCCTTCAGCAGGCCAGCACGGTCGCGCCTGGACGTTCATCATTGCCGGACCGCCACTCGCAGGGCAGCGTTGAGAACGATGGTCGCGGTCACCGGGCCTGGGGCAAAGGCGCCGGTCGTGGACTGGCGAGAGCACCGCATCATTGAAGGCCATCAGCTCAAGGGCGTTAAATCTAGCGGTGACCTGCCTGATCACGGGCCTAGAGACCTTTCGTCAGTTGTTGCCCGCTCGACGAGCACGAGCCGGACGATGGTCAGAGGGACGGGTCGGCCGGTCCCTCGGCCACCGACACCGTCTTATCGTAGTGTTCTGGGTGACGTCAGCTTTAACGTCAACTGTGGTCTGACTGAATTGTGCGGCGAGGCGGTCCTGTAAGTCTGCGTGGCGAAATTGGTAGGTCCCCCCGGCTTGACGCAGCACCTGCCGGGCAGAGGCAGTATCAAGGAACGACAAGAACCGGACACCCCCATGCCGACGGCTCAGCCCCGCCTCGGTCAGCCGCAGCCGTCCCGACGCTGAGATCACGAGCATGGATATGAGCCCGACGCCGAGCAAAAGCGCAAGCACAAGGACAAATAAGAGGTCAATCCTAAGCACGAACCCGGGCCATAGTAAGTACACGAACCCGCCCCCGATCCACAACACTAAGGCAAAATTGTACAATATTACGAGAACACTGACGAGCTCCACCACCAGAAGGGTCAGCCCGACCGCAAGTGCGTAGCGTACGTCTTGTTGATGTAGGCGTCGTGGAGTCGCGGTGAGGGACCCTACCGTCGCACTCGTCCAATAGTCCAGGAGCCCGAGCGCAAACCCGAACCCAACTCCGCACCCGGCCCCTGCCCCGCCCCCAAGCCAGAACCCGAACCCGCCGAAGAGCCCGCCGGACAGGAGGCCGGAGACGAGCCAGCGGCGGACTTCACCGTGTTTAGGCAACCGTGGAACGAACGCGCGGGGTGGCTGGCCTGAGATGATGTCCATGACCCCCAAGGCGAGGCCCACTCCTAGCCCACTCCCGACTCCGACTGCCACCCCGGCCAGGACCCCGGCCAGGAGCCCGCTGGTGAGCAAGATGGCGAGGGCAACAGTGATCCGGGTGCGACGCTGAAGCCAGGTGGAGATCACCCACCATGGCAGGTCACGCGTTACACCACCGGGCCGAGTCGTCATGTGGTGAGCGATCCACCCCAGCCAGTACGCCGCATGGCGACGCTCGGCCTCGCTGGGGTAGGCGGTGACCAGAACTTGGTCGAGCAGGTGTCCCCGTAGCGCCGCCTCGTCCTGTAAGTCTGGACCTAACAGCCGGGTCGGGTCTCGACCGGTGTAGGCCGACCGGGCCAGGGTCAACATGAGCGGGGTATTCAGTACCCGGGCAAGGACCCCGTCGGCGTGGTCCCGGACCTGTTCAGCCACCAGCTGCCATCTCCCAGTCGCCGAACCGTGGTGGGCTGCGGTGAGGTATGCGGCGGCGGCATCCGGATCCACTGGCTGCAGCATTACGACGGCAGCAAAGGTGAGTTCGGCTTCCGAGTTGAGGGTCTCGCGGTACTCATCGGGTCGGCTGGTGAGGACGATAGGCAGCCCACCGGCCCCCTCGCGTAGGCGAGTCAGTGCGTGGCCGCGGGCCCCCGGAGGCATCTCGTCGAGGCCATCGAGGAAGAGCGCCAACCGCCCGCTATCAAATAGGTGATTGATGGCGTTCGAACCGAAGTCCGTGGCTGCTCGGAGGTAGGGGTGGTCACGCGCGATCGTGGCGGTCACCCATGTCCGCAGATCCTTCTCGTGGGGCTGCCAGGACCCCATTGTCAACCACACGGGCACGGGGACCTGGCGCCGGTCCTCGGCTGGGAGTTCAGTTCGCTGAAGAAGCGCCTCGAGCAGAAGCAGGACCATGGCGCCGGTCTTCCCGGCTCCGGCGGGACCAATGACGGCGAGCCGCCCGTGGGTGAGGTTGCGGTAAAGCTGATCATGCAGTCGGGTGACCGTGCCCGCCTGGGAGGGTAGCCGCGGCGAAACCGCCGGCATCCGTTGCGTTGTCCTTGACGAAACAATAACGAAAGATGAAACGGAACCCAGCGATGTAGGCCGCGCTGCAGGACGCGCAGAGGTGGTCTCAGGCTTCCAGATAGGCCTGAAGTGCGGTCACGACGAGGTGGCTGGATGACGACGCACCCAAGTCTCTGGCCAGTGTGTGAACGGTCGCTAGATGCTCTTGTGGGAATCTCACGGTCAACTGCGCGTAGGTACCGCCGCTACGGCGTGACGCCCGTGTCACAGCGCGAGGGAACAGGTCGCCGGCCGCTGGCGGGCCTTGCGGGTACAGCAGGTCGGGCAGTCGCTGGTACGTGGCTTGGATCGCTTGCGTGATGAGGACGTCGAAGGGGTACCCGGTGGCCTCGCGGGTGGTCCGTACCTTGGCGATGAGCTCCACCGGGAGCGAGAAGTTGGTCTGTGACCAGACCACGTGGCCATCCTGGTCCTCGGCTGGCGAGGCGGCGGGCTGTTTCGCGACGGACCGCGGGGGTCTAGCGGGCCGGTCGAGGACCGCATCAGAAGCTGTAGCTCGTGAAGACTCGGCGGGGGGCGGCGCTGTATCGCCAGCAGTTGGTCGCGGGTCCTCGGCGGGTGCGACGGCGGGCGCGGTGGCGGCTGCGCTTGGGTCCGGCGTGGGATGGGACGAGACGTGGCCTTGGACCCGGTCCCTATCGTCGGCGGCCGAGTCGGGAGATCG
>JBGSWT010000370.1:0-1522 GCA_041751815.1 Pseudonocardiaceae bacterium | reverse complement strand
CGATCTCCCGGCAAGGCCGAGGCGCTGCTGGCCTACCTGACGTCGATGGTGTTCTGGTCGAAGGTGGCGCCACGGGATGCGAGTTCCGAGCTGGCCGTGCTCTCGCTGCTCGGTCCCGGCACCGACAAGGTGCTCGCCCAGGCCGGACAGCTGGGCGGGTTCGTGCGCGTCCGGGCGGACCAGACGGACCTGCTGGTGCCGCGCGGCGACGTGACCGACACCTGGCAACGGCTCGTCGCAGCCGGCGCCACCCCCGCGGGAACCTGGGCCTATGAGGCCATCCGGGTAGCGGCACTGCGCCCGCGACTGGGCGTCGACACCGACGAGCGCACCATCCCGCATGAGGTCGGCTGGATCGGCACCGCGGTGCACCTGGACAAGGGGTGCTACCGGGGCCAGGAGACGGTGGCCCGGGTGGCGAATCTGGGCCGCCCACCGCGGCGGATGATCCTGCTGCACCTGGAATCACCCGAGACGCTGCCCAGCACCGGGGACCCGGTACGCGTCGATCAGCGGGTGGTCGGCCGGGTCGGCACCGTGGCCACCCACCACGAACTCGGCCCGATCGCGCTGGCGCTGCTCAAGCGCTCGGTGGATCCGGCCACCCCGCTGCTCGCCGGTGACGCCACTGCGTCGGTGGACCCGGATTCGATCCCACCAGACACCGGAGAACCACCAGGCCGGGCCGCACTACGCCGGCTGAAGTCCCCATAGGCCCTCCGGGAAGGACAGGGTCCCGTGATCGAGGTTCGTCCCGGTGGGAACCAGCGCATCGACTGGGTGCTGGATCCCGGCTATGTCACCGGTCTGTCCGAGCTGGCGCTGGCCGAGGTTCGCACACGCCGAGACGACGCAGCGCAGGAGGAGACCGATCTCTCTTTCCTGCGCCGGCTCCTGCACGCCCGGATCGACATCGTGCGTGCCGAGCAGCGGCGCCGCAGCGATGGCGACAGCGCGCCCGTCGTGGCGGATCTGGCCCGGATCCTCTCGGCTCGCGCCCTGGGTCCGGCGATCGGTTCGGGTCGCTTTCAAACCCTGGAGCCCTCGCGGGCGCAGGCGCACCGCCGAAATATCGAGGCACTAGTTTCCGATGTCGATCTCTCCGATGTCGGATCGCTTTCCGGGGAGCAGCTCAACACCGCTTTGCACGCCTACAGCACGCAGGAGACGTCGGTATCCCAGCGCCGCCGCGAGGTGCAGCAGGTGGTGGATACCTTCAATGCTGAAATCGGCACCCGGTATGCCAGCGGGGCCGCCTCAGTGGACGACTTGCTCGCCGAACAGCGCCGACTCACCCACCTGCCCAGCTCAGGCTCGGTTCCTGACCCGTCGGGCAGTACCGATCATCAGTCCGATCGTGCCGAGTAGGACGACAACCACGGCCAGCCAAGACAGCGGCTCACCGCTGGCGGTCATGAGCGCCAGCACAGCCATACCAACTCCTTCTGTCGAGCGGAGCCTGCCCCCGGTGTGGTCGGCGAAGTCTTGCACACACCGTCGCGGGGGCCCCGGCCGGGGCCCC
>JBGSWT010000369.1:0-5729 GCA_041751815.1 Pseudonocardiaceae bacterium | reverse complement strand
CAGGAACGTCACCGCCGGCAGCGGCCCCTCGGGCAGCCGCGCGGTGACCAGACCGCCGCGGTCACCGGGGAACACCCGCGCGCTGGTCACCCGCCCACCCACGGCCGACGACGGAGCGGAGCCACCGAGGTCAGACCCCGTCTCACACGCAGTGCTCGTGTCCGACATCCTGACATCTCCTGTGCGCCTCGGTGGTCGTGACCGATTCGTACGCCTTGAACGTACATGTTCTCCTGAGCGACAGGTTGTTGTCAACCCTCTTGACCCTCTTGTACGTACCAAAGTGGAGGTGGAGTCGGATGCCTGGCAGTGATCGGGTGCCCGGTGGTGATGTTGACGCCAGGCCGCTGTACGAGCAGGTGGCGGCCGCGCTGCGGGTGGCGATCGAGCGGGAGGATCTCCGGCCCGGGTCCCCGCTGCCGTCCGAAGCCGACCTGCGCAAGCAGCATGCCGTCAGCCGTGACACGGTGCGTAAGGCGCTCGCGCTCCTGGCTCAGGAAGGTCTGGTGACGAGCGGTCAAGGTCGAGTGCGGTACGTCCGGTCCTACGCCCCGCTGCGCTGGTCGCTGTCGACGTTCGAAGGCCCGGACCGCGCCGACACGGAGAGTACGGCCGACGCCTGGGCGATCGAGGTACAGAGCCAGGGTCGGCAGCCATCCGAAGTCGTCGACGTCGGCATCGTCGTCCCGCCTCCGCGCGTCGGCGAGCGACTACATCTCGAGCCTGTGTCGGGCTTCGCTGTCGTCCGTCGCCGCATCCGCTACGCGGACGGCAAGCCGTACCAGCTGGCCGACAGCTACTTTCCGGAAGCGATCGCCCGCGGCACCCCACTCGTCGAGCCGCGGTCGGTCTCCGCGCCGGGTGGGGTGCTCGCGTCGATAGGCCACGTTCAGACACGCTTCGTCGATGAGATAGCAATTCGCATGCCCACGGCCGCCGAGACCGACCGCCTCGGGCTCCCCATGGGCACCCCGGTGGCCGAAGTCACACGCACCGGGTACGACGCCGACGGGAAGCCGCTCCGCGTCATGGTCAGTATTGCCCCAGGTGACCGCAACGTGCTGGTGTACGAGGTCGGGTGAGCGTCGTGCCATCACTGCGCTCCCTTGACCTGACGCTGAAACCGAGCGAGCACCCGTCAACGTACCCCGGAAGCCTCGTCGAGCGGAGCTGCCTTGTCGTTGGCTCCTGGCTGTATTATCTGACACCCGCACCCGACATCTCCATCTCGCAGTGGGACACCCAGGGTGATGGCGGGCCCCTATCGCTCCGAGGTAACACCGGGCTCGACCCCGTACTAAGGGCCGCAGGCCTGACACCGATGGCAGGTCGGTACCCGGTTGTTGCGGTCGGATCGAACGCTGCGCCCGCTCAGCTCGCAGCCAAGTACGACTCCTACGAGGCGTCCCACGCTATCCCGATCACACGCGCACGAGTGTCGAACCTCGACGTAGCGCATTCGGCCCACGTCAGCAAACCCGGCTACGTGCCGTTCCTTCCCGTTGCCACCAGGAGCGGCGTGTGCGTACCGCTCCACATCCTGTGGCTGGACCCGGACCAGGTGCGGCGAATGGACGAGACCGAGCCGAACTACACGCGTGTTGTCATCGGGCGATGTGCTGCGACAGCGACTCTTGAGTCGGGTGCTGAGCTACCAGCCTTCGCTCTCTACCGCGGCCGGTGGGGCGCGCTCCGTCTAGCGCCCGGTACAGAGCCAGAGTCACTGAGAGCGACCTCTCAGGCGACGGTGTTCGCCCTCCTAGCCGAGCACGCTTGGTTTCGCAACCTGGTCCCGGAAGTTCAAGGTGGCGTTGAACGGGCGACCGCTGCGCTATCGGGCGACGAGGAACGTCGCAACCGCATCCGACAGGAACTGGCGTCCCGCGACCTCGCCGCAAGCGACGCGTTGTCCGTCGACATGGTCGGTCCTGGAGAAGGTGAATGACGACGAAGCTGGCCCGTACGGCTCGGCGAAGATCGCGACACAGCACCGTAGTCACGCCTCGATAGCAAGTAAGAATACCGGAGCCTGTTTACCCCCCGCCCATCCCAGGGTACTAAGTGTCACCTGCTGGCTGCGAACCTCGCTGTAGCCGGACTAACACGCGGGTCGCCTAGCCGCCACGAGCTTGCCGGATCGCGGCGGTGGCGTCGGGCCCGACCACCGCCTCAGCGCCTAGCGCCTCCACGGGATCGAGGTAGACCTCGACGTCCCGTGGGCGTCGTGGAGCCTGGCCCGTGACGGTGCCCGTGTCACGCGGCAGCCGAGCTCCCGTATGGCCCATCACCCGGGTCGGCGTGACCCGCCCCGGGACGTGACCGCGGCCGTGACGGTCACGGTCAGCACGGCCGTCTCCGAGCGTGACCGGTCGGACTCGTTCCAGCCTGCGAAAGCTCGGGGGATTGGGTGTCACGCTGCCTGCTCGTCGCGACCCACCCACGCGTGAGTGACTCAGCGCGTCACAAGCCCCGTTGCGGGCACCGTCACGCCACGCGGCCCAGCCACCTCCAGGATCGCAACCCTGCCGTGAATACCTTGGGGTCCAGGCCTACAGGACCACTTGGGGCAACGGCGGTCAGCTACCAGCCTGTCGCAGCTCAGCTACCAGACACTCAACCAAGCCTATGGTGTCCGGATCGGTGAGTGCAGCACCGCGGAGCTGGGTAAAACCTGTTGGTACAACGCGATACCGGTTGGGTGGCTGACTGTGATGTAGGTGTGGACCAAGCTCTACTGCGACGAAAGGGTCACCCTCGTCCCGGTCCGCGTAGACCACCATGAGCAGGAGACAAACTCGCTACGGGTCAGCCTGACGAAGAAGAACGACAAATGCGCCGAACTGCCTCGAGGCCGCAGCCACCGTCATCGCCACGCTGCACCACGAGAAAACTCAACCCTGCGACAACAGCTCGCCCGCGGCGGTAACAGTCGTTACCCTAGCGCGCGCTGCGGACATGGCCGACGCAGCTAGTGCCCGTATTTAAATTAAGTACTTTATAACGATTTGTAAGATTCGGGGCTTTTTTATTCGTGAGGCTGCTCGGGCTCAAGCTGCAACCGTGATTCTTGGGTGTGCTTGTGGCACCGTCGTTGTTGTGCACTGGATCGCGTGTGATACGTTTCGGGCGTGTCGACTTCTTTTGCTGTAAACGATGAGGACCTGGGTTTCTTTTTCGGGGAGGTTCTGCCTCACTTGAACGAGCGCCAGCGACGGATAGTGGCTAGTGTTGTGGCTCGGACGTTGGGTCACGGCGGGGTGAGAGCTGTGTCTGTTGCGTCGGGGCTTGTCGTTGTCGACGGTTCAAAATGGTGCACGGTCCGTGGATGACGGGTCGAGCCGTCGGATCGGGTACGGGCATCAGGGGCGGGGCGGAAACCGGCAGAGGAGTCCACGCCTGGTCTTGGTGGATGCTCTTGATGGCTTGGTGGAACCTGAGAGCCGCGGGGATCCTTGAGTGCGCGTTGCGGTGGACGACGAAGTCAACGCGTAGTTTGGCTGATGAAGCGATCACCCTGATCGGGATGCGCAGTTCCGATACCTGGCCGGCCTCGTGGAGCGGTTCAGGGCGGCTGGCGAGCCCGTGACCAGCGTTGATGCTAAAAGTAAAGAGTTGATCGGCAACTTCGCCCCTAAGGGAAAACAATGGCGGCCGGTGGGCAGACCAGTAGAGACAAATACGCACGACTTCCCGGATAAGGAGGTGGGGAAAGCGGTTCCGTGTGGTGTGTACGATCTGGCTGAAAGTACTGGTTGGGTGTCGGTTGGCGGCAGCTCCGATACGGCCGAGTTCGCGGTGGCGACGATTCGCCGATGGTGGTCGGAGGTTGGGGTGTTGGCATATCCCGAAGCGACCACGCTGCTGGTCCCTGCGGAGTCGGGCGGATCGAACAGTTCACGGGGCCGGTTGTGGAAAGGGAGTTGGCCGACTTCGCAAAAGAAGCTGGGATAGACGTCGTCTGCCATTTTCCGCCGGGGACGTCGAAATGGAATAAGATTGAAACATCGGTTGTTCAGTCACATCTCCATGAACTGGCGCGGCCGCATCCTGGAGAGTCGTGTGGTGGTGAATCTGATCGCTGGGACCACGACTCGGACTGGGCTGACCGTTCGAGCGGAGCTCGACAACAGTGTGTATCAGAAAGGAATCAAAGTGACTAATCGTGAGATGAAACAGCTTCCGATTGCCAGGCATGAGTTTCACGGTGACTGGAACTATACCATCAAGGCAACAAGGGAAGAGTCCGACCTAGGAAATGACTAGTTTAATTACGGGCCCTACGGTCCAACCAGCTTCGCCGTCCGCCGCCCATCGGATCGGTCCGCGCGTTGATGCCACGTGACCACGACACGCTCCGCGAGCTCGGGAGCCGTCGTTCTGGTAAGCGTATACCTGTGCTCGTCGCCGGCCGCGAACTCCTCGAATTCGGTGACCTCGTCCGGGAAACCCAACCCGCCAGTGTCGACATGCACCCCATACGCACTGTCGGTTCCGACGCTCCGAAGCAAGTACTGATGGCCGCCTTTATGCGACAGAACGAAACTTACCCGACGACGCTCAGCCTCGGCCACTTCGTCCGCACGCCGAGCCTTCTCGACCTCAGCCACCTCTGCTGCAGCATCGGCAGAACGCTTCGCCTCGGCCGCTGACAGTTCGGCCGCGCGCTTCTGCCCACGGCCATACCACGCCGCGAGGCCAGCAACGATCAAGCCAAGGCAGGAGGTCACAAACGCCGCAACGGTCATCCCCATATCCAAACACCCCCTGGGCCTGCCCCACGGAGGCCACCCCACAGCCTGATACGCGCGCTGCCCGGCGTCTCATGAGACACCTCGTTCTGGGGAACGGCGGGTTCACCGCGGTCCGCTCGGATCGAGGGGCCAGCTGATACGCGAGGTTGCGGAGCTGATCGGGGCACGCCGGGTAACACCGGCACGTCGGTCGCGACGGGTCGAGCCGTTGAACAGGCAGCGTGACCCTCCCGAACCCTGGGGCGAGGGAGCGAATCCAGCGCGTCACGCACGGGCGGCCGTGCTGGCCGCGCCCCCGGCGTCAAGCGTGACGGCCGCGCAGTCACGTCCCCATGACCGGGGTCACGCCGACCCCCCTGGATGATTGAAGTTTGCATGGGAACGGGTGCTGCGTGACATGGCATCGTCACGGCCCAGACCCCTCGTATCCCGCAGTGTACCCCGCTGTGGGGTGCTTGCTGTGTGGTGACTTGAACAGGCCTCGCCGAGAGTTTCCGTACGGCAGCCGATTCTGCGGGGCACGACTCTCTCCGCGCATCTCGATCGTCTCGTCTGGGTGTCGCGTCGTCGGCTCGTTGAACTGGTTGCTGAGCTGCACCCCGGTCGTCATGACTATGTCGGTGATGTAATCCGTGAGTTCATCGGACCCTGATCCGTAGCTGGCGAAGCGCAACCCGGGGAGGGTCTGGGTACCACGCCCGTCTACGCGGGCCGCGCTCGGCTGGCACTTACGTGTCGGGGCGCTGCGGCGCTCCGTGTCGGGCAGGTGGGAGGAGAGGTGTGTAACGCTCCACCTTCACCGGCGAGGCGCCATCACTTCCCGAAAGTAGAGGTCAGGGAGCCTCTCCGAGTAACTGATCGCCACGGTGTGTGATCATATGTTGTGGATCATGTGGTTCGTCCGTTCTCGTGGTGGAGCAGGACCAGCGCGGCCGCGACGATCCGGCCGATCCGCCAGGGGCAGCCACGGTAGCGGCG
>JBGSWT010000368.1:0-1976 GCA_041751815.1 Pseudonocardiaceae bacterium | reverse complement strand
CGCGACACCGTGCCCAGCGCGGCGTCGGCCGCGGCGAAGGCCCCGGCGGCTACCACCAGAGCGGCGGCTAGCACCAGCAGCGGAAGGGACGACGTCAGCACCTTCGGGTTCCCGCAGACTATCCGGGAGGGCCGGACTCCTCCGGCCCGTCCAGACCCACCGCTCCCAGCAGGCGGGTGTCTGCCTCCCGCTGGGCCGATCGGCGCCGGCTGGCTCGCGCGGCGCGTCGGAACTCACCGAGGATCCGGTCTTGCAAAGCGAACATCTCGCGCTCCTCGGCGGGCTCGGCGTGGTCGTAACCCACCAGATGCAACACACCGTGCACGGTGAGCAGGTGCAGTTCATCGAGTACCGAGTGGCCCGCTGCGGCGGCCTGCTCGGTCGCGACCTCCGGGCACAGCACGATGTCACCGAGCAGCGTTGGACCGCCGATCGGGCTATCCGGCCGTCCACCCGCCAGCAGCCCGCCATCGCCGGTTTCATCCATCGGGAAGGCCATCACATCGGTGGGTCCTGGCATGTCCATCCAGCGCTGGTGCAGATCGGCCATCACCCCGGTGCCGACCAGCAGCATCGACAGCTCGGCCAGCGGGCTGACGCCCAACCGGTCCATCGCGAACCGGGCTGCGTCCGCGAGGGATGCCTCGTGGACGGTGGTGCCTGACTCGTTGGCGATCTCGATGCCCACCGGTGGGTCACCGCCTCCGGCGGCGGTCGCTGCGGTTGGGCACCGGGCGCGCCCCGGTGCCCTCCTGGACGGCATCCCACCGCGCATAGGCGTCCACGATGTCGGTGACCAGCCGGTGACGGACCACATCGACGCTGGTCAGCTGCGCGAAGTGCACGTCGTCCACCCCATCGAGGATGTGCTGCACGGTCCGCAGTCCGGATACCTGCCCCCCCGGCAGGTCGACCTGGGTGACGTCACCGGTGACCACGACCTTGGAGCCGAAACCGAGCCGGGTGAGGAACATCTTCATCTGCTCCGGCGTGGTGTTCTGCGCCTCGTCGAGGATGATGAACGCATCGTTGAGGGTGCGGCCGCGCATGTAGGCCAGCGGGGCGACCTCAATGGTTCCGGCGGCCATCAGCTTGGGGATCGACTCCGGGTCGAGCATGTCGTGCAGGGCGTCGTACAGCGGGCGCAGGTACGGGTCGATCTTCTCGTACAGCGTGCCGGGCAGGAAACCCAACCGCTCCCCCGCCTCGACCGCGGGCCGGGTGAGGATGATCCGGTTGACCTGCTTGGCCTGCAGCGCCTGCACCGCCTTCGCCATCGCGAGATAGGTCTTGCCGGTGCCGGCAGGGCCGATGCCGAACACGATGGTGTAGTGATCGATGGCGTCGACGTAACGCTTCTGGTTCAGCGTCTTGGGCCGGATCGTGCGGCCGCGCCGGGACAGGATGTCCAGGCTGAGCACTTCAGCGGGCTCCGCCTCCCCCTGCTCGAGCATGGCCAGGGTGCGGCGGACCGCGTCGGGGGCGAGTTGCTGGCCACGGGAAGCCAGGATGAGCAGCTCACCAAAAGCGCGCTCGGCGAAGACCACATCGGCAGGGGTACCGGAGAGGGTGGCCTCGTTGCCCCGCACGTGCACGTCGGCGGCCAGCAGGTCCTCGATCACCCTCAGGTTCTCGTCACGGGATCCCAGCAGCGACAGCACGGCAGCATTCGGAATCACGATCTTGGACTGAACCAGTTCGGTTTGGGTCGTCGCCGAACCGGACGGGGAGGTGCCCTCCACTGGGGTAGGGGTCACGTGTGCGTGGATCCTGCTTTCTGCGCGCTCGCGCCTCGGGGCAATCCGATAACACCGATGCTAGCCGCAGACCGGGGTCCGCGGGGCTGCAGGCTGGCCGACCGGGCACCGAATCAGGCGCACCTCGCACGTGCGCAGACAAGTGGCGCGGACAACGGAAGGGGTCTTGCGACATCGGATGAAGTGGCCGCGCCGCAGCGGAAACTGGGGGCCATCCCG
>JBGSWT010000367.1:0-1587 GCA_041751815.1 Pseudonocardiaceae bacterium | reverse complement strand
ACCGCGGACGGTGGCAACCACGCACCAGTTGGGCCGGCAACAGTTGATCCGATCACCCGTCCGGACCATCGAATAGCCCGAACCAGCGTCGGCTGTTGATCTATCCAGGCGAACAATCGCCAAACCGCCACACCTGACACGCCCATACGAGTTCACTCAGGTCCACGTCATACACGAAGGTTGGAGAATGTTGACCATGCGCATCCGACTCTGTTTGGCCGTAACCACATGCATTGTCGGGCTGGCGGTAACCGGCGCTCCGTTTGTCACGGCTGCTCAAGCTTCCACCGGCCAGCCTGGCATATCCAAGACGGCTGCACCTCCAGGACCATGCGACCCCAACTGGGTCAGGATATTCTTCTTCACCAAACAACCGGTCGACGCATGGAAAGCGCGCATCAACGGCACTGATTTGCAGAGACTCGTGAATGACAGCTCAGGCAAGGCGTTCATAACGATCGATGACGCTGACGGAACGAACTCGCTTGGTGACTGGTCAGGTCGCTGCGGCGTGATTACGAGTACGCAGGCCGCCAGGGGCGCCCGTCGGCGAGCATGACGAGGACCTCGAAGAGGTGCATGCCGTGTTTCGCGGCGGTGGACAGGTAGCTACGGATCGCGCAGAACTGCTTGGCTCCGGTGAGGCTGCGCAGGCAGCCGGACACCTTCTGCCGGAGCTTGATCATGCGGATGTCGCGCTCCGAGCCGTTGTTGTCGGGTGGTATTCGCCAGTCGGTGGTGAAACGGAGGTAGTCGTCTTGTCGCTTGAGCAGCCTGCGGGCGAGCGCGTTGTGTTTCTTCATCACCTTGGTGGAGCGCGGTGCGGTCTGGGTGATGCCGATCTGGACGGCGGAGCGGTAGAACTGGACCTGCTTTTCCAGGGCGTCGGGGTCGACGGCGTCGGCACCGTCGGCGATGGCCTCGGTCACCAGCTTCTGCATGGCGACCAGCGCGTCGGCGGCTTGGGTGCCCCAGCACCAGTCGGCCTCGGGGGATGCGGCGTCGGCGACGGCGGCCAGCTCACGCTGCGCGTGGGCGCAGCACAGTTGATGTTCGACATCGACGTAGGTGTCATATGGGGCCCACGCGTCGTGCACCGCCACCCCACGGAACCGGCCCAGCACACCGGCGTCATCGATACCCTTCGTACCGCGTTTGGGGTGGCAGGTGATCAGGGTGTACTTGCCGGTGCGGGCGCAGTGCACCCAGTGCAGTGTGCCGGCCACGCGCAGGCCGGTCTCGTCGAACCCGGCCACCTCGGCCTCGGCCACGCGGTCGGTGACCTGCTCAAGGAAGTCGTCGAGCCCGTCGGCGGCGCGTTTGCTCATGCTCGCCACGGTGCCCTCGGAGACCGGGGTGCCGAACAACTCGGCCAGCGCCTGCGCGGTGCGCTTCTTGGACAGGAACTGCCCGACATACAGGTAGAGGATGATCGCGGTGATCCGCGGCCCGTACTGCACCGGCGCGGTAACCCCGTCGGGCGCGGTGCCGCAGGTCGTGGTCCCGCACGCGCAGCGCCGAGCGATCAGCTGGTGCTCGGTCACCCGCACCGTGATCGGGGGCAGGTCGAACACCTGGCGGCGCTCC
>JBGSWT010000366.1:0-1596 GCA_041751815.1 Pseudonocardiaceae bacterium | reverse complement strand
GGCCGGGCTCGTGTGCGCCGGTGCCCTCGCCGACCGCGTCGCCACCGGCCGCTGGGAGCTTGCCCGTGAGGCGCTGACCCACGGCGCCACCATCGACGACCTCGCCACCGCCGCTGGACTGGATCCCGACGAGGTCCAAGCTGGCCTGGCCAGCTGGGCCGACACCGAACGCGCACAAGGCCGACTGGCCGAGAACGAGCACAACGACATACTCGCACTGCTCGGCCACGGCACATGACGGCGACCCCGAGAGATCCGACTACGCGTGGTGAAGTGCGCCTCCACCATCGCCGTGCCGACATCGTACGGGACGGAACGGTCGAACTGGTCGGGTGGTGAATGCGTCTATCAGCCTGGCGGCCAGAGCTGCCCGTGCCTGAGCCTCGGCTCCTATGTCACCAGTCGCGGTCAGGCCGCTGACATCCGATCTCCACTTTCCTGAGGTAGACCGCCGTGACGACGTCGAGCTCCGAAAGTCCAGCCACACCCCCGGACTCCACTCCCGAGGAACGCTGCGCCCGCTACCGCCACTACTACCGACTGCCCACCACCGTCGACCCTGCATCCGGACAGATCCTCCTCCCGATCGGAGGCCTTATCGGAGCCGTCACCATGCCTACCGAACTCGGTCGCCGCGTGCTCGCCGGTCTGCGAGTTCGGATGCTGGCCGGGCCGGTCGTCGAGCACCCGAACGCCCACCGCTGGACCTTCCTCACCGGCCCCGGCCACACCCTGACCGAGACCGTGAACGCCGACCTGCTCAAGCTGCGGACGTCCGTCGCCCACCCAGGAGACTGGGTCGTACTCCCGTCCCCCGACGACGAACACCGTGGGCTCTGGCACTGGATACATAGCCCCGAAGCACTGAGCGATCCCCCTCCACAGTCCACGGTCATCTCAACCACAAGGGCCATATGAACGCTGTCGGGAAGCCGGTCCAGCGCCGTTGCAGTGGCGAGATCACCAGTACGGCTGGGTGGAGGATGCACTTGACCTGCCCATCACCTCGGCGCTGGCCGACCTCCTCGAATCCGGAGCCTGTACGTGAACCATCCCACCGACCTGAACCCGGAAGAGCAGCTGCGGGCACGGGCACGGCTCGTCGACCTCGCCGAGCAGTTCACGGCGAAGGAGATCCTGCGGACGCCGGCGTGGCGGGAGGTGTTCGAACAGACCTGGCGGCACCCGTACGTCCCCAGTTACTACCCGGACAAGGACGCCCCGTGCGTGCTGTGCGTGGACCCTTCCCGCCGGGGTGAGTGGCTCGACACCGTCTACAGTGACACCACACTGATCACCAAGCTCATGCCGGTCCCGCTCTCCCGCGCCCTGCAGCCCGCCACTGGGATGACCTACACCAGCTCCTCCACCCTCCCGTCATTGGTGCTGGAGATGCTGGAGGAGCTCGACGTCGCCGATGGCCACCGGGTACTGGAGATCGGCACCGGTACCGGCTACAACGCCGCGTTAGTGCGCCACGAGGCGCCACTATTTCCGTGCGGGGATGAGAGATCCCCGCCTTTGGCCTGTCGCAGCAGGTTGATGAAGCTGGGGGCAGTCTGACCGCGGAGACGCGCGGAAGGATGGGAGCAGCCC
>JBGSWT010000365.1:0-4194 GCA_041751815.1 Pseudonocardiaceae bacterium | reverse complement strand
GTGTTCACGCTGGCAGTGCGGTCAGGGCCTGTTTCCAGACGGTCTGGTCCCGGGCCTCGCCGGGCTGGTTGAGCTCGGCGAAGCGGATCACACCGTCGATGTCGACCAAGAAGGTACCCCGGTTAGCCATGCCAGCCTTGTCGTTGAACACCCCGTAGTCCTGCGCTACCTTGCCGTGCGGCCAGAAGTCGGACAGTAGTGGGAAATCATAGCCCTGCTGGTCAGACCATGCCTTGAGAGTGAACACCGAGTCCACCGACACCGCCAGCACCTGCACGTCGGCGAACTCCGCCAAGTCGTCGCGGAGCTGGTCCAGCTCGCCGGTGCAGATTCCGCTGAAGGCGAACGGATAGAACACCACGAGCACGTTGCGGACACCGTGCAGCTCCGACAGCGTCCACTCCTGGTTGTTCTGATCCTTCAGGGTGAAGTCCGGCGCCTGGTCTCCGACCTCGATCGACATGTGTGCAGCTCTCCTCGACTCATCCGCAGCCCGCGCCGGCTGGCCGCGCGCTGACGCCGAGAGTATCCACAACCGAGAACTCAGCGTTTGGACTTGGCCGCCTTCGCCGTGGCCAGCCTGGTGGCTGCCCAGTCGTCGCTCACGCTGATGTTGGACGTCTGCGCCAGCCCGACGATGTTGGACGCCTCATTGATGTCCGAGGGCTCGACATGGCCGTCGCGGCCGGTCTTGGGTGTGAACACCCAGACGACACCGTTATCGGCCAACGGCGACCGCGCGTCGACCAGGGTGTCCGCCAGATCACCGTCCTCGTCGCGCCACCACAGCAGCACCACATCGACAATTTCGTCGGAGTCTTCGTCGAGCAGCTCGGCACCAAGCACCTCCTCGATGGCCGCGCGCACGTCGTCGTCGACGTCGACGTCCCAGCCGAGCTCCTGTACGACCATGTCCGATTGGATCCCGAGCCTCTCGGCAACGCCGAGCTTGCCGGCGTCTCCCGCCGCAGCGGCGACCACGGTTTCACCCCTCCACAACATCAGGCCGGCGTCGACCGCCGGACGTGTTACTACTCGATGACGTACCAGCGAACACTGCGGTCCGGCCAGAGCGCAACAGCGAGTACCAGGACACGCCGGTCTTGGCTTGCTGGGACGAGTTACCTGCGGGTACCAGTGACACCGAGCCCAAGGCGGACGAGCATGGAGCACGATGGACACAGGTG
Source organism: Pseudonocardiaceae bacterium (assembly GCA_041751815.1). GTDB lineage: Bacteria > Actinomycetota > Actinomycetes > Mycobacteriales > Pseudonocardiaceae. The sequence continues at coordinate 3,007 of JBGSWT010000365.1, read as the reverse complement.
GCCGGTCCCGCGTGACCGGCAGGCCGCTCACTTGCGGTTCTAGGACAACTCGAGGCGAGGAGATCCCTTGACCACGCAGCAAGGCCGCGCGCCCGCTCGGGTGCGGGTCATCCGCGACGGGGTGGCGGCACACCTTCCAGATATCGACCCGGATGAGACAGCGGAGTGGCTGGAGGCCTTCGATTCCGCGGTGCTGTCCGGAGGCAAGCAGCGAGCACGCTACCTGATGCTGCGGCTGCTCGAACGGGCCCGTGAGACCGGTGTCGGGGTGCCCTCGTTGACCAGCACCGACTACGTCAACACCATCCCCACCGAGAACGAGCCGTGGTTCCCAGGTGACGAGGACACCGAGCGACGCTACCGCGCCTGGATCCGGTGGAACGCGGCGATGATGGTTCATCGGGCGCAGCGTCCCGGCGTCGGTGTCGGCGGCCACATCTCCACCTACGCCTCCTCGGCCGCGCTCTACGAGGTGGGCTTCAACCATTTCTTCCGGGGCAAGGACCATCCCGGCGGTGGCGATCAGGTTTACCTCCAGGGCCACGCGTCGCCCGGTATCTACGCCCGGGCGTTCCTCGAGGGTCGGCTGTCCGCCGACCAACTCGATGGGTTCCGCCAGGAGTTCTCCCACGCCGGCCCGGGTGGCGGCCTGCCGTCCTACCCGCACCCCCGGCTGATGCCGGACTTCTGGGAGTTCCCCACCGTCTCGATGGGGCTGGGCGCGATCAACGCGATCTTCCAGGCTCGGTTCAACCGTTACCTGCAGGCCCGCGGCCTCAAGGACACCTCCGACCAGCACGTGTGGTGCTTCCTCGGCGACGGTGAGATGGACGAACCGGAGTCCCGCGGGCAGATCCAGGTCGCGGCCACCGAGGGGCTGGACAACCTCACCTTCGTGGTGAACTGCAACCTGCAGCGCCTGGACGGCCCGGTCCGGGGTAACGGCAAGATCATCCAGGAGCTGGAGGCGTTCTTCCGCGGTGCCGGCTGGAATGTCATCAAGGTGATCTGGGGCCGCGAGTGGGACGGCCTGCTCTTCGCCGACCGGCAGGGTGCGCTGGTGAACCTGATGAACGTCACCCCCGACGGTGACTACCAGACCTACAAGGCCAACGACGGCGGCTACGTCCGGGATCACTTCTTCGGCCGTGACCCCCGCACCAAAGAGCTGGTCAAAGACCTGTCCGACGCCGACATCTGGAACCTCAAGCGCGGTGGGCACGACTACCGCAAGGTCTACGCCGCCTACCAGGCCGCCACCCAGCACCACGGCCAGCCCACGGTGATCCTGGCCAAGACCATCAAGGGCTACGGCCTGGGCCCACACTTCGAGGGCCGCAACGCCACCCACCAGATGAAGAAGATCTCCCTGGCGGACCTCAAGCTGCTCCGCGACGCCCAGCGCATCCCGATCACCGATGCGCAGCTCGAGGAAGACCCCACACTGCCGCCGTACTACCACCCGGGACCGGACGCACCAGAGATCCAATACATGTGCGAGCGACGCCGGGCACTGGGCGGATTTGTGCCCGAGCGACGCACCAAGGCCAAGCCCCTCGTGCTGCCCGGCGACAAGGCCTACGAGGTGTTGCGGCGCGGGTCGGGTAAGCAGGAGGTCGCCACCACGCAAGCGTTCGTCCGGCAGCTCCGCGAGCTGATCAAGGATCCCGAGATCGGGCCCCGCTTTGTGCCGATCATCCCCGACGAGGCGCGCACCTTCGGCATGGATTCGATGTTCCCCACGCAGAAGATCTACAACCCGCACGGGCAGCTCTACACCTCGGTGGATGCCGAGCTGATGCTGGCCTACCGGGAGAGCGAGCAGGGCCAGATCCTGCACGAGGGCATCAATGAAGCAGGCTCTACCGCATCGTTCACCGCGGCAGGCACCTCCTACGCCACGCACAACGAGCCGCTGATCCCGGTCTACATCTTCTACTCGATGTTCGGCTTCCAGCGCACCGGCGACGGCCTGTGGGCGGCCGGTGACCAGATGGCCCGCGGTTTCCTGCTCGGCGCGACCGCCGGACGCACCACTCTGGTCGGCGAGGGGCTGCAGCACAACGACGGGCACTCCTTGCTGCTCGCCGCGTCCAATCCCGCCGTAGTGGCCTACGACCCGGCCTGGGGCTTCGAGGTCGCTCACATCGTGCGCGACGGGCTGCGCCGGATGTATGGCGACGATGGAGCGCGCGATCCGAACGTCTTCTACTACCTCACCATCTACAACGAGCCCTACCGCCAGCCAGCAGAGCCCGCGGACCTGGACGTGGAAGCCCTGTTGCGCGGCCTGTACCGCTACGCACCAGCACCAGCACCGGATCCCGACAAGCCGGTGGTGCAGCTTGCTGCCTCCGGAGTGGCGCTGCAGTGGGCGCTGCGAGCCCAGGAGATGCTGGCCCAGGAGTGGGGCGTGCAGGCCGACGTGTGGTCGGCGACGTCATGGACCGAGCTGCGTCGCGAGGCCGTTGAGGTCGACCGGCACAACCTGCTGCATCCCGAGGCCGAGCCCCGGGTGCCGCACGTGACCTGGGCGTTGCAAGGGGCCGCAGGTCCGATGGTCGCGGTGTCGGACTGGATGCGCGCAGTGCCCGACCTCATCCGTCCCTGGGTACCCACCGACCTGGTCACCCTCGGCACCGACGGCTTCGGCTTCTCCGACACCCGTCCGGCGGCACGGCGACACTTCCTCGTCGACGCGGAGTCGATCACCGTGGCCGCGCTGGTGGCACTGGCCCGCCGCGGCGAAGTGGAACAGTCCGCCGTTGTCGCGGCAAGTCGGCATTATCGTATCGACGACCCCCAAGCCGCCGGCCCACAAACCTCCGACCCAGGAGTGGCCTAGTTGCTGCCCGACATGGAGACATATCGGGGTTATTGAGGGTGCGGTTGCCCCGATATGTCTCCATATCGGGGCGGGAAGAGCGAGCGGGGCGGGGGCGGGCTAGTTGGTGAGGCGGGCGGCCATCTGCCAGACGAGCACCTCGGCGCCGTCGGCTCCGGCGGT
>JBGSWT010000364.1:0-1786 GCA_041751815.1 Pseudonocardiaceae bacterium | reverse complement strand
GCCCGCCGAGCTCCGCGCGGCCGTGCGGGGTGAGCCAGCCCGTGACGTCCGGGCCGGCCGGGACGATCTCGGTCGGGTTGATCTCGGCGTGCACGCCGTAGTAGTGCTGCTTGATCTGCTCGAAGTCGATCGTGTCGCCGAAGCCCGGAGTCTGGAACAGGTCCCGCGCGTACGCCCACAGCACCGGCATCTCGGTGAGCTTGCACCGGTTGGTCTTGAAGTGGCCGTGGTAGACGGCGTCGAAGCGCACCAGCGTGACCCACAGCCGGATGTCGGCCTCGGTGAGGGTGTCACCGACCAGGTAGCGCTGCGTCGCGAGCCGCTCCGACAGCGCGTCGAGCCGGGCGAACAGGGCCTGGTAGGCCCGCTCGTAGGCGCCCTGTCCCTTCGCGAAACCGCACTTGTAGACGCCGTTGTTGATGTCGTGGTAGACGGCCTCGTTGATCTCGTCGATCTCCGTGCGGTGCGCCTGGGGGTACAGGTCCGGGGCGCCGCGGCGATGGTGGGCGGCCCACTGTGTGGAGAGGTCGAGCGTCAGCTGCTGGAAGCCGTTCGTGGCGACCTTCCCGCTGGCGATCTCCACGACCGCGGGCACGGTGATGCCCGCGTCGAAGTCGGGGGCGGCCTTGCGGTACGCCTCGCCGAGGTACTCGATACCCAGCACCGGGTCCCGGTCGAGGTGGAACCGCCAGCTCCGCTGGTCGTGCAGCGGGCCGGCGATGCCCATCGAGAGCACCGGCTCCAGGCCCAGCAACCGGCGGACGATGACCGCCCGGTTGGCCCACGGGCACGCCCTGGCGACAATGAGCCGGTAGCGGCCGGGCTCCACCGGCCAGGACGACGACCCGTCGGAGGTGATCCGCTCGGTGAGGGCGACGGGCGCGCGCTCGAACGCCTCGGTGGTGGATTGCGTAGCGGCCATACTCGAAATGTAGGCGCTCCGGCGTCCGGAGTCTCGGTCCGGGGCTTCGGCGGGTCCTCGACGTGGTTCTCGACGCCGAACACCCAGTGCCGCAGTACCAGGAAGCGGCCGAACCCGCCCAGCACGCTCGCCAGTGCCACCGCCAGCGTCTCCAGCGGCGGGGACGGGCGCTCGACGACGGCGCCAAGAAGCAGGAGCACCGTCGAGCTGTAGAACGCGTAGAACAGCACCGTGCCGCCGTTCTGCACGTGCGCGCGCCAGCGGTGGGTCATCGAACCGCCGAAGGTGAACCGACGGTTGGCCTCGGTGCTCACCGCGGTGCTCAGCACCAGCGCGAGGAGGTTCGCCGGCACGGGGTCCCACCACGTCCGGGTCACGAGGTAGATCAGGGCGTTGACACCCGTGCCGAGGCCGCCGACCACGGCGTAGCGGACCAGCTGCACCAGCGTCGGGTGCCGCAGCCGAAACCGGGCCCGGAAGGACGCAGGCACGGCGACGGCCGGCTCAGCGACTGCGAGCGCCGCACCCGCCATCTCGACCACGTCCCTTCCGAGCCGCAACCAGCTGTGCCTTTATCTCATCTGGACTGTGTTCGCGCTGTCCCGTACCTGTGTAACCACTGTGAGTCCGGAATCACTCTGAGCCGCAACCCGAGCCGCCCAGCGGACTAGCCAGGGACTTGCGCCGCGGTCGGAGAGCGGACCAGGCTGCCACCGATGGACATGACCGATCCGAAACCGGCAGGCCGGACCCAGCGATCTTACCCCGGCGCGGGCTCCGGTGGCCCGACCATGACGGCGTTCGTCGGCGCACGCACCGGCATCACCCTCGTCGTGGACTGCGCGCGCGCCCGCGAGGTGCAGC
>JBGSWT010000363.1:0-1792 GCA_041751815.1 Pseudonocardiaceae bacterium | reverse complement strand
GCAGCAGCGCCAGCCGCCGCGCGGTGAACCACGGCCCGACCAGCCTGCGCATCCGCTCGTGATCGGCGGCCTCGGTCGGCGACGCAGGCTGTGCCTGCCCGAAGATCACCGACTCCGAGTACCGCGACGCGTGCTCCGGGTCGGCGTGGGTGCGGCCCAGCCGCGGATCCGCCAGCAGCCTCTTCACCGTGTCGTAGTCGCAGACCAGCCACGCCGGATCCCCTACGGGCGTCGATGCCCGTCGTACAACGGTACCCATGGTTGCCCCTTCCCGCTCCAGACACCCATGACATCCCACTCTGGCACTCAGGATGCAGGATTGACAGGCCCAAGCTGATGAGGCGGACTGCATCGGGCTGGGCCGACGTGCTGGTGTGGGCACGGCAGGACCGTTGTCGCGTCGGTTTGCCCTGGTGCAGCCTCGGAGTCGACGCGCAAAAACATCGCCGAGCAGCCTTGTCCTGGTCTTCGACCGGTTATTGTCACGGTTTGCGCATCATTGTATTCAATCATCGAGGAGCGGCATGGCCATCGACCAGCGGGGCAACGTGGTATTGGAGAAGCTGCTGGTCGAGCTAGCCTGGTCTCCCAGCCGGTTGGCTGATGCCGTCAACGGCCTGCTCGGGTCAGGTTATGTCGGGCGTAGCACGGTCTCGGAGTGGCTGCACCGCGACCGGCTGCCGCGTCACCCGCTGCCCACCGTGGTGGCGCACCTGATCTCCGACGCACTGGATCGGGAGGTCTCCGTCGAGGAGTTGTGGTCCTGCCGGGTGCAGCGTGCCGAGCTGTGGGTGCCTGCCGATACAGGGCTGGATCTGCCGTGGACGGCGGCGGGTACTGTCGAGGTCCTGGACGACTGGCTTCGCAACACCGGAGGCTCGATCGGGTTGGACCGTCGTTTCTTCCTCGCTGTCAGCGGAGCGTCGCTCACGGCACCGGCCTGGGGTTACGTGGATCATCTGGGCGGCGCTCGGGGAGGTTCGTTCGCCGCGCTGGCCGATCCTGGGCGCACCGTCACCGTGACCCCGGCAATGGTGGATTCGGTGGCCGCCACCACCGCCGGACTCCGGAACCTGGGCGACGTCGACGGCGGGCACGAGGGCAGCCTGCAGTTCGTGCACCACCACCTGACCCGGGTGGGCAAGCTGCTGCGTCAGGCTCGGTTCACCCATAGCGCGGTCGCTGACCGGTTGCTCGGCGAGTGGGCTCCGTTGGCGCAGTTGGCTGCCTGGATGGCTCACGACGCGGGAGAGCACGGCCTGGCCCAGCGGTACCTAACCAGCGGGCTGCACGCCGCGCGCACCGCGGGGGATCGTTCGGTGGGTGCCTACTGCTGGCCGTCACGAGTCAGACGGTAATCAACCGAGGTCGGATGAACGACGGGATCGACCTGCCCCGTGCCGCTCGCGACGCGGTGGAGCTGGCCAATGCCGCCCTCGAAGCCGCCCGTTCCGCCCCGGCTGTGGTGCGTGCGGTAGCCGCCAGTGCCTTCGCGAAATCCCAGGCCGCGGGCGGGAACGCGCGGGGTTTCCACGCCGCCGCCGAGGAGGCCCGTGCGCTGCTCGACACCCCGGGCGCGCTGGACAACCTGCCGCCATACCTGACCTGGTTCTGGCCAGCGAATCTGCACAGCCAGCTCGCCCAAGGTGAGCTTGTCCTGGCCGGAGTCACCTCCCGGGACTGCCACGGCCTGCGCGACGACGCGGATGTCGTACTCAGCCGTATCGCCACCGATCCCGCCAGCACGTCCCGCAACGCGGTGTTCCACCTGGCGTCGCTGTCTCGGGCGCAC
>JBGSWT010000362.1:0-1751 GCA_041751815.1 Pseudonocardiaceae bacterium | reverse complement strand
AGCGGGCGGCGTTGCCGGGCAGCCCGTGGCGTTCGACCGCGATGGCCGCCCGGTCGAAGGCCACCCACGCCATCACCTTCGAGTGAGTGAAGTGCTGACGCCCGCTGCGCACTTCCCACAGACCGTCGTCGGGTTCCCGCCAGCGACCTTCGAGGTACTCCACGAGGGCCCGCTGCAGGTCCCAGGCGTCCTCGTCAACGCCCAGTCCCGCGCAACGCGCCTGGTGCAGCGCGTCCATGACTTCCCCGTATACGTCGAGCTGCAGCTGGCGGGCCGCGTCGTTACCGACGCGCACCGGCCGGGAGCCGGCGAATCCGGGCAACCAGTCCAGCTCGTGCTCGGTCAGGCGACGCTCACCATCGAGGCCGTACATGATCTGCAGCTGAGCCGGGTCACCGGCCACGGCACGAAGCAGCCAACTGCGCCATTCACGCGCTTCCTCGAGGTAGCCGCTGGACATCAGCGCCAGCAAGGAGAACGTGGCGTCACGCAGCCAGGAGTAGCGGTAGTCCCAGTTCCGCGGACCACCCAGCTGCTCGGGCAGCGACGTCGTCGGGGCTGCCACGATGCCCCCCGACGGGTCATAGGTGAGCGCCTTGAGCGTGATCAGCGACCGGACGACCGCGCTGCGCCACGGACCGTCGTAGCTGCACGTCGACGCCCACTCACGCCACGTGTCGGTGCAGCGGGTCAACGCTGCCTCCGCGTCGAACCAGCCGGGCACCGGATCCGCCGACCGGTGCCAGGCCAGTACGAACGGGATCCGCTCGCCCCGCCGGACGGTGAACTCCGCCTCGGTCACCATGTCGCGCCCCACCAGCTCGACGGGGGTCTGCAGGCACACCGCGTCCGGGCCCGCGACGGCGTGAATGCCCGAACCGGTGTGCCGAACCCACGGCACCACCCATCCGTAGTCGAACCGCAGCCGCAGCCGCATTGGCATGTCGACCGAACCATCCAGACCTTCGACGATGCGGACCAGCGTGGGGTGTTCGTGGCGGTGGGGCATGAAGTCGATGACGCGGACCCGGCCAGTCGCGGTGGTGAACTCAGTCTCCAGGACAAGGGTGTCCTCGCGGTAGCGGCGTCGCGGTGTCGCGGTCTGCCCCTCCGGGGCCAGGGACCAGGCCCCGTGCGACTCGTCGCCGAGCAGGGCGGCGAACACTGCCCCGGAGTCGAAGCGCGGCAGGCAGAACCAGTCGATCGACCCGTTCCGCCCGACCAGGGCTGCGGTGTGCGTGTCACCGATCAGCGCGTAGTCCTCGATGCGTGACGGCATCCACATACTCCCAAGAGTGGTCGGCTAAACGTGAGCGACGGGCGAGGGCAGCGGGGCCGGATCCCAACCCGTCCTGCGTTCTAGGTGTTGCGGGAACCCTGCGACTGGGCAGCGGCTTCCCCGACGGGCGGCAGCCACCGGCCCGGTGGAGAGCGGGACGGCGCCAGTGCTCGCGGATTTTGTGCCGCTCACCCGTTCAGGTGATTTGGCCTGGCTGGTGCCGAACCGACTTTAGAACGTATGACGGTGTCGGGGGCGGCTGGAATTGAGGCGGCGGAGTTCTGGCTGGTGACGCCGAGCGCTGCTGGATGTCTCCTGCTATCTGGCTGGCTGCTCGTCGTGGCCTGGCGTCGGAAGCTGGCCGAGCTGGCCTTCCTCGGTGGCGCTCTGTCGAGCCTGTCCGCCTGGAGCCTCGTGCACGGGCTGACGGCACCAGCGCATCTCCGTGGCGGCGGTCCCGCCTCCGCCCTCG
>JBGSWT010000361.1:0-1600 GCA_041751815.1 Pseudonocardiaceae bacterium | reverse complement strand
GTCGCCGCGCTGCTCTACGCGGGCGCCTTCGCACTGGCGCCGCGCGGGTCGCTCGCTCCGGGGTCGCGGGCGCCACGAAGGCCCCGGGTGCTGGACACCGTCCCCACTCCGCTTCCCGACTTGCGCTCAGCTGCCGTCGTCGATGTCGAGGTCAATGACGATCTGGGTGTAGCGATGCTCGCCCTGGCGGTCCCCGGTGTACAGAGTCCAGTGCCCGCTGGTCGGCGAACCGGGGGCCTGCGCAGCCCGCGGATCCGGATCGGTTGCGCGTTCGGGCAGTGCGTCGATATCTGTCAGGACGCGGCGGGCCGGGATGGGACGCCAGTTCTGTTCGATCGGGTCCGAGGTGTCCAGCGTCTCGGTGACGCGCCGGAGCCGAACGATCTGGCCTCGTATGCGCGGTTCGGTATCCCGGTAGGCGCCGGTGGCCACCTGCAGGCAGCCGTGAACCTCGATAGCCCCCTGCACGTGTCGGGGCGCCGCCCACCCCGCGGACCACCCCTGCGCGACCAGGTGCGTGGCATACACCGGCAACCCGTGGGACGTTCCGTCCATCCGCCGCCCCTGCTTCGGCTTTCCCCCACGCAGCGACTCGGCGCGCACCGCGAACGTCTCCGCGAGTTCGTCACCCGCAACGGGACGCTGCTCGTGCTCCGCTGAGGCAGAAGTGCACCTGCCGGACCGACGACGGGGCGCGAGCGGGCCTGACCCGGGGATTAAGCCTCTGAGCTGGTGCACCTGGTGCGCGCTTACTCGAACCGCCCTAACCTGCTGGAAAGGCCAAGAGCGTGCACTGCGGGCCTTCGCCCGATACCTGGACGGGCAAGCCCACGACGGTCCGATCCCGCTGGAGTCGAGCCTGGACTGGGCAACCTCGACCAGCTCGTCGGATCCGCGCAACCCGGCCCGGCGGTTGACGGTAGTGCGCGGCTTTCTGCGTCACCTGTCCGCTCTCGACGGTGCCACCGAGGTGCCCGTGCCGGGATTGCTCGGCCCGACCGGGTACCGCAAACCGCCGCACGTGTACTCCGACGACGAGATCGGCGACCTACTGTCGTGTAATGAAAAGTCCTTTACTCTCGGTTCAATCTCTGGAATAATCAGAGCATGGAACTCACTGTTGACCAGCGCGCGGAGCTGGAGTCTGTTCTGCGGATCGGCTATGACGGATCCGTCTCGGCTCGGGCGCAGATTGTCCTGTGGTATGCCGACGGGTACAGCGTGGCCGACATCATCACGATGGCCGGCACGACAAAGCCACCGTCTACAAGTGGATCAACCGGTTCGAGGAGGGTGGTCTTGCCGCTTTGGAGAACCGGGTGTCGACCGGACGCCCACCGACGGTCTCCTGCGAGGATCGGGCGCGTATTCTCGCGTTGACGAAGGTCCCTCCACTGGAGCAGACCGGGCTGACCCACTGGTCGAGTTACGAGATGCCCGCTATCGATAGTCGTTGACCTCTTGGTGTCAAGTGGTGGGTGCACCACCAGCCTCTACCAGGAATTTGTTGAGGACCTCAGCTGGTTTCAGCCAGCCCAGTGTCTGGCGGGGGCGGCCGTTGAGCTCGTCAGCGACGGCGTCAAGCTCGGCTTGTGTGTAG
>JBGSWT010000360.1:0-2588 GCA_041751815.1 Pseudonocardiaceae bacterium | reverse complement strand
GAGGCGTTTGAGCAGCTGATGAGGACGCGTCTGCGGTTGGTAGTCCCCGGCCACACAACAGTGGCCCTCCGCGAGTGCGCGCATGACCTCGTTGCATCCTTGGCGCGGGCGCTCGCGGTCGACGCGGGACTGGAGCCGGCTGTCTACGTTGATCCGACGTACGGCGGGAGTGACCTCCTAGTGTCCCTGGTTCGCCAGGGCGATGAGGTCAGTGATTGAACTCCGCCGTCGTGGTGACCGAGTGCGAAGCCGCACATTCGGACAGTTGACGCTCGCGAACGTACTTGCCAAATCTGGAGCTATTGACGAGGCGGCAAGGATAGGCTCAGAGATTTGTCTCGTTGCCGCATCGCTCAACTCTGCCCGCGTTCGTTCGGGTATTTCACGACTCGGAAAGTCGCTTGGCGCGAGCCGAGCGGTTCCTGACGTTGCGCTTTTCTTGGAGCATCTGGCGCAGCTAACGGAAAAAAGGGTAGCGCTCTCGCACGACCAAGCTGGGTGGCCACTGTGAAGAAGGACAACAGGGACTCCCGGTTCTCGTGGCTAGCGGAAGGCAACGCTAAACAAGCTAGAAAACGAGTCGCAGCAAAGGCGGTTATGCGAGATCGGACCGATCGGATCCTTCTTGTCAACCCAACATATAAGGACTACTGGGACCTGCCGGGCGGAATGGTCGAGGCGAACGAGCCTCCGCGCGTGGCCGCAGCACGAGAAATTGTCGAAGAGCTCGGATTTCAAGCGCAGATCGGCCGCTTACTTGGGATCGATTGGGTTGGCGCGCATGGACCTTGGGACGACCAACTGGTCCTCATATTTGACGGAGGGATTGTCGCGGACGCAGCGATCCAGAAATTGAAAATCACTGACAGTGAGATATCGGAATTTGGATTTTTCTTGGCGTCTGATGCTTCTCAATTGCTCCGTAACGACGTAGCTCAGCGACTCATGCGTGCCCTGGAATCGCTGGAGACTTATCACGTATGCTACATGGAACACCAGAGCGTCGATAATTCCGAGTAATCGCAAGCAGGTGCCTGAGCGTCATCCAGGACGAATCGGTAGTACCGCTCGTGGGCAAGCCCGCGTCGCCTCGTGTGCGATGAGGACGGTGGATTTCGGGGAGCACCCTGTCGCCGTAGGCGTGATCGCCGTGCTGGTGGGCGTTGACGGCCAACCGCACCCGGTCGTCGCCGGTCTCCTCGCGGATCATGGTGAGAAACCGGCTGGTACGCGCCTCGGCGCACACGTGTCGATGATGATCGTGCCGCCTCGGGCGTGCAGTCGAGCGTGGCTATCCCAACCCCTTCACTGCATGTGGCCGGTACCGTGTCTCAAGGCGGTGAAGTTCCGCATCGGTGAGCGTCACGTCGAGCGCGGCCAAGGCGTCGCCAAGGTGGCCCACCTTGGTCGCTCCCACGATGGGTGCCGCCACGCCCGGCTTATGCAGCAGCCAGGCCAACGCAATCTGTGCGGGTGGCAGGTCGCGTTCAGCTGCCAGCTCGGTTACGGCATCGATGACGTCAAAGTCGGATTCGTCGTAGAGCCGGCTGGCGAAGTCGTCGTTCTTGGCGCGGGTGGTGTGACGGTCACCACTACGGCCACGGCTGCCGGTGAGCCATCCGCGGGCCAGCGGGCTCCAGGGAATCACGCCAACGCCCATGTCCAGGCAAAGCGGGATCATCTCACGCTCTTCCTCGCGGTACAGCAGGTTGTAGTGGTTCTGCATGGAGACGATTTGGGTCCAGCCATGACGTTGCGCCGTGTGTTGAGCCTTGGCGAACTGCCAGGCGAACATGCTGGAAGCGCCGAGGTAGCGCACCTTGCCGGCGCGGACCAGGTCGTGCAGCGCCTCCATCGTCTCATCGATGGGTGTCTCGTTATCCCAACGATGAATTTGGTAGAGGTCCACGTAGTCGGTGCCGAGGCGCCTGAGCGAATCGTCCACTGCACTCAGGATGTGTTTGCGGGAAAGTCCACGGTCATTGGGGCCAGGTCCCATGGGTGAGTTGACTTTGGTCGCAAGAACGTAATCTTCTCGGCGGGAGAAGAACTTGCCGAGCAACCGGCCGGTGATCTCTTCGCTGACGCCATTTGAGTACATGTCGGCGGTGTCGAAGAAGATGACGCCATGTTCGACTGCGCGTCGGACGATCGGCTCGGCTTGGCCTTCATCAAGTATCCACTCGCGCCACTGCCGATCGCCGTAGCTCATCATGCCCAGGCAGATGCGCGACACCTTGAGGCCTGAGGTACCCAGTCGGACGTAATCCACGAGGTGATCCTGTCACGCGTTCTGCCAGACTCGCAGGGGTCGGAGGGCAGCGCAGAGTCGGAGGGACCGATGGCTGATGAGAGTGACCTGCTTGGTCGCATCCGCGAGCTGGTCGATGCCGAGCATGTCTTGCGGGAACGCCGGGGCCGGGATGAGCTGAGTAGCGACGAGGAAAAGTCGCAGCTGACTGCGCTTGAGGTGCAGCTCGACCAGTGCTGGGACCTGCTGCGGCAGCGTCGTGCCCGGGCGGCCGCCGGATTGGATCCTGATGAGGCGCAGGTCCGGCCGGCGGACGAGGTCGAGGGCTACCTCAGCT
>JBGSWT010000359.1:0-1552 GCA_041751815.1 Pseudonocardiaceae bacterium | reverse complement strand
CTATGGGATCCCCGCCGACGCCGTGGTGCCGGTGGGGGAGGGCAGCGACACCCTTGAGAGCCTGCGCGCGGTGGCCCAGCGGGCGGGCGCCGAGGGTTGGCGTACCGCGGTGATCGTCAGCGATCCCTGGCATTCGTTGCGGGCCCGAACCATGGCTGACGACCTCGGGCTTAGCACGTGGACCTCGCCCACCCGCAGCGGCCCGATCGTGCAGACCCGCAATATCCAGGCCCAGTACATCGTCCGGGAGAGCGCCGCGCTGCTGCATTACCGTTTCACGCACTCTCCGGCCGAGTCACTCAGCATCGATCTGGGATGAATCCGGTGGGCCACCATGACAGCGAGCACGACGGTTACACCGAACATGAGTGGGCCCGGCTGCTGCCCGAGCCGGCCAAGCGAGCCGCGCTACCCGGATCGGGTCCGGAGCGCCGCAGCCCCTTTGCCAGGGATCGCGCCCGGGTGCTGCACTCCGCGGCGCTGCGCAGGCTCGCGGGCAAGACCCAGGTGGTCGGTCCTGGAGAGGGGGACGTGCCCAGGACCCGGCTGACCCACTCACTGGAAGTTGCTCAGATCGGCCGCGGCATCGCCACCGAGTTGGGCTGCGATCCGGACCTGGTGGAGACCGCGGGGCTGGCCCACGACATCGGCCATCCCCCGTTCGGTCATAACGGCGAGCAGGCCCTGAACGACGTCGCCGCGGGCTGTGGTGGGTTCGAGGGCAACGCCCAGACGTTGCGGATCCTCACCCGGCTGGAACCCAAGCTGCTCGATCCCGAAACCGGTCGGAGCCACGGGCTCAACCTGACCCGGGCGTCGCTGGACGCCACCGTCAAGTATCCGTGGCCGCGCCGCGACGGGATGGTCAAGTTCGGCTTCTACGCCGCCGACGCGGCGGTGTTCGACTGGCTGCGCGACGGTGCGCCTGAGGATGTTCGGTGCCTCGAAGCCCAGGTGATGGACTGGGCCGACGACGTCGCCTACTCGGTGCACGACGTCGAAGACGGGATCTTGGCCGGCCGCATATCGCTGGACACCTTGGCTGACCCGGTGGAGCGGGCACTGCTCGCCGAGCTAGCTGCGAAGCACTTCAGCGTGCTTCCCAACGCGGAGTTGGAGGGCGCCGCGGAGGGCCTGCTCACGCTCCCGGTGGTCGACGCGCTGCGGCACTACGATGGTTCGCTGGCCGCCCAGGTTGCGTTGAAGGAGCTCACGAGCGAGCTGGTGGGTCGCTTCGCCTCGGCAGTCGTGTCGGCGACCCGGGCCCGGTACGGCCACGACTCGTTGCGGTGCTACCGCGCCCACCTGGTGATACCGGAGCAGGTGGCTGCCGAGGTGGCACTGCTCAAGGCGGTGGCATTGCGATTCGTGATGCAGGATCCGTGCCGGCTGGCCGTCCAGGCTCAGCAGCGGGAACTGGTCACGCAGCTGTGCACAGCGCTGGTGTACCGGGCGCCGCAGCCGCTCGATCCTGCGCTGCGGCCGGCGTGGTACGAGGCTTGCAGTGACAGCGCGCGGCTGCGGGTGGTCATCGACCAGGTGGCCGCCCTCA
>JBGSWT010000358.1:0-4904 GCA_041751815.1 Pseudonocardiaceae bacterium | reverse complement strand
TTCACGATCGTGCTCGCGGTAGGCACCAGCCGAGGCTGGCGGGCCGCGTTGGCCGGCGCAGCGACCGCGACCGTCGCACTGGCGGGGCTGCTGATCGCGTTCGGGCCGGGGCTGCTCGAGCGGGTCGATGAGCGGGTGCTTTTGCTGGTCATCGGGATCCTGTTGCTGCTGTTCGGCGGCCGGTGGCTACGCAAGGCCATGCTGCGTTCGGCAGGACTGATCGCCAAGCACGACGAATCCGCCATTTTCACCGAGGAGGTCGACGCGCTCGGCCGGACACGGGGCGCCCGCGGGTTCGACTGGGCCGGATTCGCCGTCAGCGGCAAGGGAGTGTTCCTCGAAGGTGTGGAGGTGGCGTTCATCGTGCTTACTCTCGGCGCTACCAGTGGCGGATACGCCGCTCCCACCTTCGGTGCCGGGGCCGCTCTGGTGCTGGTCGTGGCGGCCGGTGCAGCGCTGCGCCGGCCGCTGACCCGGGTCCCGGAGAACACCCTCAAGTACGCGGTCGGCGCGATGCTGGTCACTTTCGGGGTGTACTGGACCGCGGAAGGGCTCGGCGTGGAGTGGACCGGCGGTGCCGCCGCGCTGGGTTACCTGCTCGCCGCCACGTTGGCACTGTCCTGGCTCAGCGTGCGGTGGTTGCGCCGTCCGGAGCCCGCTGAGCTGGCGGCCTCACGGTGAGCGCGGTGCTCAAGGCCGTCATGACTGCAGGGCGGGAAGCGTTCGGCTTACTGGTCGACGACGGCGCAGTGGCCGTCGGCATCTTGGTCGCGGTCGGCGCGGCCGCGTTGCTCAGCTCCTCTGGACTCTTCGGCTCCGGCGACGCGATCGGCTGGGCGCTGTTCACGCTGGTGTGGCTTGCGCTGGCAGTGTCGCTGCGCCGAGCTCGCTCTCGGTTGAGCCGGGTTGACGGCGAGCCGGGGGACAAGCCAGCGGCCTGATGCAGGACAATGGCAGCTGTGCTGACACCGAACGAGGGCTGCAGCGATTGCGAGCAGCGGCAGACTCCGGTGAGCTGCGTGTGTTTTGTCAACAGCGGCACGTCAGCGTGCTCACGGTCTTCGGCAGCGCTGGCCGGGGCGAGCCGGATGCGCGAGACCTCGATATCGGAATCCTTACCGAGCACGGTGCTGACTTCGACCTGTTCGGGTTTGTCACCGAGGTGATCGACCTCGTGGGCCTTGAGCAGATAGATGTGGCCCACCTCAACGCCGCTGGGCCGCTGCTGCGTGAACGTGCTCTGGTCGGCTCGATCATTCTCCATGAGAGCGAGCCCGGAACGTGGGCACGTGCATCCACCGCCGCCGTCATGGAGCGGATGGACACTGAGTGGCTGCGGCGACTGAGCCTGGAACTACTGGCCGGATGACGCCGCGCCGGCTGGACCCAGCCGTCATCCTGGAGCGGCTGCGCGAGATCCAGCTGCTTCTTGCGGACCTCGGCGCGTCCGTCGGCTGGCATGCGCAACGTGCTGGTGCACGACTACCTCGAGGTCGACCACGGCAAGGTTTCCGCAGCTATCCCGCTCGCGCTGGAGCAGTACGACGAGTACGTGCGGCATGTCGCCCGCTGGCTCCGCGACTACGCCGCGGAGCCCTCGTGATCGTCTTCAGGAAGTGGCAACCCGGGCCAGGGATGGTCTGATTTGCTCCAGCCCCCACCGGATGCTCAGCACCGTTGGAGTCCGCAACGCGCTCGCGGTGGGAAGATCGATCACGATGTACCGACCATCCCGTACCCCTCGGAGGCTGCGGAACAGCTCGAGGCCTTCGACCTGGCGCTGCAGCTCGTTGGTGGCGTACAGCATGACCACGATGTCGGCGTCCAGCACAGACATGTTCTCGAAGCTCAGGTCTCCGCCTGGGTTGCCGGGAGAGATGTCCGGCAACTGGCGGACCGACGCCGGCAGCTGCATGCCCAGCTCCTGCAGGAGTTTGACGCTGGGATCCTGGCCCGACTTGAGCGTCACGATCTTGCCGGGTTCGTACACGAAGGAGTACGTGACCGTCTTGCCGACGAGGCTGGAATTCGCATCCCGTACTGCCCGGATGGCCGCCTCGGTCTCGGCCACGACCTGCTGGCCGCGCTCTTCCAGGCCGAGCGCTCGCGCATCGACCATGGCCTGTTCCTGCCAGCTCTGCGCCCCCCACTCGGTCGCGTAGCCGACGGTGGGGGCGATCTGGGACAGTCTGGGGTAGTCGAGCTCGAGTCCGAAGTCGTTGACGGCCAGGATCAGGTCCGGGTTGAGGGCAGCCACCTGCTCGATGTTCACTCCGGCGGCACCCTCACCCTCCGCCCCGGCCGGGACGTCGATGATCGTCGTCTTGGCCAGGTCGATCCTGTCTTCCAGCCAGGGCGCCACGCCACTGTCGTAACTGGTGTTACGGACGATGCCGACTGGGGTGATCCCGAGAGCGACCGCGATGTCCTCGTCGCCGACGGTCACCACTCGCTTGGGCGGTGCGGGGATGGTGGTGCTGCCGAACTTGTGTTCGATGGTGACGGGGAAGGCGGAGTCGCCGCTCGGTGCGGCCGGAGTCGTGGTGGGAGCCGTGGTCGGCGACGAGGTACAGGCCACGAGAACGGCGCAGAACACTCCGGTCAGTGCTCCGAGGACCCGAGCGCGCTCATCGCGGCATCACCGCGGTCGTAGGGTCGCCGTCGACGGCGGCGGCGAGGCGGGGGACGAGTTGCTCGATCGCCAGCGGCAGGCTCAGCACGGTGCTCCAGGTCAGCGCGCCGGACAGCACCTTGTCGACGAGGAACACGTCGCGGCCCTCACGCGCCACGACGAGCTCCTGGTACAGCGGGTCGCTGGCCAGCGCAGCCGGCAGCTCAGGGCTGAAGCCGACGTTCCACAGCACCGACTCCTGGTCGACTAACCCGATCTGTTCGGCGCTGATGGTCGCTTCGCCCCGATCTCCGGTCAGCTGGGCGATCTCGTCCGGGAGCACGAACCCCAGCGAGGTCAAGAACCGGGTCCTAGGGTCGGTTGGCCCGCGGACTACGTATGTGCCGGGTTCGAACTGTTCGGCGACCACCGCGGCCAGACCCTGGAGTTGCGGGCGCCCCGCCCGCGCCGCCGCGAACCTGGTCTCGACGCCGGCGATCAGTTCCTCGGCCCGCTGTGGACGGCCCAGTGCCTGCCCAATCACCCGGGTGGTGTCCTCCCATGGCATGCCGTAGTCCGGAAACTCGGCCGACTGGGCCACCGTCGGCGCAATCTGAGAGAGCAGGCCGTAGGCGGCCTCGGTCATCCCCGAGTACTGCCCAATCAACAGGTCCGGCCGCAGCGCGGTGACCTGCTCGAAGTTGATCCGGTCCTCGTTGAGGGGCATAACCTCCGGCTGGGCGCCACCGAGGTCGAGCAGCATCGTTGTCATGACGGCACCTCCGTGGCGGGGTCGCCGTCAACGGCAGCGGCGAGCATCGGGACGAGCCGATCGAGCAGGAGCGGAAGGCTGAGCACCGTGACGAAGTTGGACGCGTCGTACACGTCGGTCTCACTGACGAGGAAGATGTCTCGGCCCTGGGTGGCGACGTCGAGGCCGGCGTAGAGCGGATTGGACTGGATCTCACCACGCTGGTCCTGAGAGTCCAGTGTCCACACCAGGACGTCGGTGTCGAGCAGGTCCACCCGCTCGATGCTGACCTCGGCGTAGTACTTGTCGCCAGCTAGCTCGTCGATCTCCGCGGGCACCACGAAGCCGAGGTCGGTAAGGATTCGGCTGCGTGGATCCTCAGACGCATTGACGCCATAGTTCCCGCCTTCGACGGGTCCACTAGCCAGGATGGTGGCCCCAGCGAACTCGGGGTGATCGGCGCGAACATCGGTGAAACGGGCTCCGATTTCGGCGATCAACTGCTCGCCCTGTTCGGCCCGACCCACTGCAACCGCGACCGTGCGGGTCAGGTCCTGCCATGGCACGCCATAGTCGATGTACTCGGTGGGCTGGGCGACGGTGGGTGCGATCCGGCGCAGCCGGTCGTGGTCGGCCTGGGTGATTCCGGAGTGCAGCGCGAGGATGAGGTCCGGGCGCAGCGCGGCGATCCGTTCGAACCGGATGCCGTCGGATTCGTTCAACACCTCGGGCACAGCAGCGTTGCCCAGCTTCTCTCGAGCCCAGGGGAAGATCGCACCGGGCTGCTCACCGAACCACTCGGTGGTGGCGACCGGGACCACGCCGAGAGCAAGCAGCGCATCTTGCTCAACCAGCCCCACCGTGACCACCCGCTTCGGTTCCGCGGGAATCTCGGTGCTGCCGTACCTGTGGTCGATGGTGACGGGGAACCCGCCGTCACCTGAGCCGGGCGACGCCGGTGTCTCGTCGTCCCTACTACAGGCGGCCAGCAACCCGGCCAGGGACAGACCGCCGATCAGGAACTGCCGACGGGTGGCGTCGTCATGGATCGGGGCCGGCCGCTCGAGCAGCGTGATCGTCATGGATCCTCCTTCAGACGAGATCGGAATTCGCGTCCCGGACGGTGGCAGCGATAACCTCGATCTCGTGGGCGTTCTGGTCGTAGGTCCAGGACCCCAACCTGCGAAATGGGGCGATCTGTCCGGCTTCGACCGCGGGCAGAGCCGCCCACGTCGGGACGCTGGCCATGTCTTCGGGCGCGGTGTCCGCGTCGAGCAAGATCAGGTCGGCCGGGTACTTGCCGGCCAGCTCGAGGCTGACGGCGTCGAAGAAGAAGTTGGTGAAGTCCTCGTTGACGTCCGCGGCTCCTCCCTCCGGCACCACCAGCTCAAGGCCGAGCTGCTGCAACTGGCGTAAACCGGGGAATGTGGCGGGCCGGCAGAAGGAAATCCCCTCGCTCGGGCTGGCATAGACGGCAGCGGCGAGCAGGCCGGGTCTGGCCGCGGCGGCGGCACGGAGCGCGGAACCGGCGTCCTCGAAGCG
>JBGSWT010000357.1:0-4814 GCA_041751815.1 Pseudonocardiaceae bacterium | reverse complement strand
CCAACCTCGGAATACACCGCCCCCCGCACCACCACCGAACACACCCTCACCCAAATCTGGACCAACGTACTCCACGTCGACCGAATCGGAATCCACGACAACTTCTTCGAACTCGGCGGCGACTCCATCCTCAGCATCCAGGTGATGTCGCGGGTGCGGGTGGCGTTGGGGGTGGAGTTGTCGCCGCGGGCGTTGTTTGTGGATCCCACGGTGGCGGGGTTGGCGGTGGCGGTGTCGGAGTGTGTGGTGCCGGACTCAGCGCCTATCGGAGTGGTGGATCGTGTTGGTGAGCTGCCGTTGTCGTTTGCGCAGCAACGGTTGTGGTTTTTGGATGAATTCGCCCAGGGTGGGTCGGGATACGTTTCTGCGTTTGCGTTGAGATTGTCCGGGCAGCTGACCCTGGATGCGCTGAATGCTGCCCTCACCGGCCTGGTGGTTCGGCATGAGTCGCTGCGCACCACGTTTGAGGCCCTGAATGGGCACGGGGTGCAGGTGGTGCACCCGCCGTATCGGGTGTCAGTGCCGGTGGTGGATCTGTCGGGGTTGGCCCAGCCGCAGCGTGATCGGGAGTTGGCGCGGGTGCTGGCGGTGCAGGCCAGCCAGTCCTTTGATCTGGGTCGCGGGCCGCTGCTGCGGGTGGGAGTGATCCGGCTTAGCGAGAGTGAGCATGTGCTGAGCGTGGCGATGCATCACATCATCACCGATGGCTGGTCGATGGGTGTGGTGCTGGGTGAATTGGGGGTGCTCTACAGCGCCGCGGTGGCTGGTCTGGACGCTGATCTTCCGGTGTTGCCGGTGCAGTACGCGGATTACGCGGTGTGGCAGCGGGAGTTGTTGTCGGGGCCGGCGTTGGACACCGCACTGGCCTACTGGCGGGATCAGCTAGCGGGTGTGCCGGTGCTCGAGTTGCCCACCGACCGGCCGCGCCCACCGATGCTGACCACGGCTGGTGCGGTGCACCAGTTCGTGGTGCCGACGCAGGTGGTGGCGGGTTTGCGGAGGTTGGGTCATCGCCTGGATGGCACGTTGTTCATGACGTTGGTGGCCGCCTGCCAACTGCTGTTCGCCCGCTGGTCGGGTCAGGACGACATCGCGGTCGGCACGGTGGTGTCGGGTCGGGAACGCGCCGAGCTGGAAGGGCTGGTCGGATTTTTCGTCAACACCCTGGTGCTGCGCTGCCCAGTCGATGACCGCCACAGTGTCACCGAGTTTGTGGCCGGGGTCCGCGAGACGGTGCTGGATGCCTTCGCCCATCAGCAGGTCCCCTTCGAACGCGTCGTCGACGAACTCGCACCGGTCCGCGACACCAGCCACACACCGTTGTTCCAGGCCTTGGTGATCCTGCAGAACACACCACACCAGGCTCAAAACCTGTTCGGTCTGCAAATTGATGCCCTGGAACTCCCGGTGACGACAGCGAACTTCGATATCACCGTCGAATTCCAAGAGCGCGACAACGTCCTGGCCGCTGCGCTGGCCTACAACACTGATTTGTTTGATGCCGCGACGGTACAGCGGATGGCTGGGCATCTGCTGGTGTTGTTGGATGGGATCGCGGCGGATCCGGAACAGTTGGTGGCTGATCTTCCGTTGTTGACTGCGGCTGAGCGTGATCGGGTGTTGGTGGAGTGGAATGACACGCAGCGGGTGGTGCCACCGGTGGTGTGGTCGGAGTTGTTCGAGGCTCAGGTGGCGCGGACGCCGGAGTCGGTGGCGGTGGTGTGTGGCAGTGCGGAGTTGTCGTATCGGGACTTGAATACGCGGGCTAATCAGTTAGCGTGGTTGTTGATCGATCGTGGGGTTGGTCCGGAACAGTTTGTGGGGTTGGCGTTACCGCGGTCGGTGGACATGGTGGTGGCGTTGTTGGCGGTGTGGAAGGCAGGCGCGGGGTACCTGCCGATTGATCCGAGTTATCCGGCGACGCGGATCGACTTCATGTGCGCTGATGCTGACCCGGTGGTGGTACTGACCTGCGAGGAGACGGTGCGGTGCCTACCGGCGGATGTGGTCGGGCTGGTGATGGATCAGCCCGAGATCCTTGCGGAGGTCGCTGGTTATGCGGGCTCCGATGTCACCGACGCTGATCGGGTCACGCCGTTGTCGGGCGCGCACCCGGCTTATGTGATCTACACCTCGGGTTCCACCGGTCACCCCAAGGGTGTGGTCGTCGCCCAGCGCAGCGTGGTCGATCTGGCGGTGTGGGCCGGCGTGGACTTCGGCGCGCCGGGACTGTCGCGGGTGCTGGCCTCGACGTCGGTGAACTTCGACGTGTCGGTGTTTGAGATGTTCTGCCCGCTTACGGTCGGGGGCAGCATCGAGGTGGTCCGTGACGTACTCGCGCTGGGCGAGCCCGGGGCCGATCAGCGCACGGTGAGTCTGATCAGTGCGGTGCCTTCGGCGCTGTCTCAGGTGTTGTCCGCGGGCAGTGTGGCGGTGACCGCGGACACCGTCGTGCTGGCTGGGGAGGCGCTGTCGGCGCGGGCGGCGCGCGAGATCCAGGCGGCGACATCGTGCCAGCGGATCGCGAACATTTACGGCCCGACCGAGGCCACCGTATATGCCACGGCGTGGTATCGCGACGCAGCAGAAGTCGAGCGCGAGCAGGCACCGCTGATCGGTCGACCGATCGCCAATACCCAGACCTATGTGCTCGATACCGGGATGCGCCCGGTGCCCATCGGGGTGCCTGGTGAGCTCTATCTTGCCGGTGCCGGGCTGGCGCGGGGGTACCTGCACCGCCCGGGGTTGACCGCGGCGCGGTTTGTGGCCAACCCGTTCGGGCCCGCTGGTGGGCGGATGTACCGGACCGGAGATGTGGTGCGGTGGACCCCTGGTGGGGAGCTGGATTACCTGGGCCGGGTCGATGAGCAGGTCAAGATCCGGGGGTTCCGGATCGAGCCCGGTGAGATCGAAGCCGTGCTGGCCACCCACCCGGACATCAGCGCGGTGGCGGTGATCGCCCGAGAGGACCATCCCGGGACCAAACGGCTGGTCGCCTACCTGGTGACGGCGGGTCTGGCCGTATCCGATACGGCGGAGTTGCGGTCCTGGCTCAAGCAGACCCTGCCCGATTACATGGTGCCCGCGGTGTTCGTGACACTCGATGAGCTCCCGCTGGGACCCACCGGGAAACTGGACCGCAAAGCGCTGCCCGCTCCGGACCTGCTGCCGGTATCGGAATACACCGCCCCCCGCACAGTCACCGAGCACACCCTGACCGACATCTGGGTCGAGGTACTGGGAATCGACCGGATCGGAATCCACGACAACTTCTTCGAGTTGGGCGGGGACTCCATCGTGAGCATTCAGGTGATGTCGCGGGTGCGGGCGGCGTTGGGGGTGGAGTTGTCGCCGCGGGCGTTGTTTGTGGATCCCACGGTGGCGGGGTTGGCGGTGGCGGTCTCGGAGTGCGTGGTGCCGGATTCAGCTCCTATAGGGGTGGTGGATCGTGTTGGTGAGTTGCCGTTGTCGTTTGCGCAGCAGCGGTTGTGGTTTTTGGATGAGTTCGCCCCGGGTGGGTCGGGGTATGTGTCGGCGTTTGCGTTGAGATTGTCCGGGCAGCTGAATGTGGATGCGTTGAGTGCTGCGTTCACCGATCTGGTGGTTCGGCATGAGTCGTTGCGGACGACGTTCGATGCGGTGGATGGGCGTGGGGTGCAGGTGGTGCACCCGCCGCATTCGGTGTCGGTGCCGGTAACGGATCTGTCGGTTCTCCCGCAACCCGAGCGCGAGGCTGAAGTGCAGCGGGTCTTGGCAGTGCAGGCCAGCCAGCCGTTCGAGCTGAGTCACGGGCCATTGTTGCGGGTGGAGGTGATCCGTCTTAGCGGTCGTGAGCATGTGGTGAGTGTGGTGTTGCATCACATCGTCACTGATGGCTGGTCCATCGGTGTGTTATTGGGTGAGTTGGGGGTGTTGTACAGCGCCGAGGTGGCTGGCCTGGACGCGGATCTTCCAGTGCTGGATGTGCAGTATGTGGATTACGCGGTGTGGCAGCGGGAGTTGTTGTCGGGTCCGGCGTTGGATGACGCGTTGGGGTATTGGCGCGACCAGCTAGCGGGTCTGCCGGCGTTGGAGCTACCGACCGACCGGCCGCGCCCAGCGTTGGTGACATCTGCCGGTGCGGTGTGCCAGTTCGTGGTCCCAGCGCCGGTGGTGGCGGGGCTGAAGGGGTTGGGTTATCGCCTGGACGGCACGTTGTTCATGACTCTGGTGGCGGCGTGTCAGGTGTTGTTCGCGCGGTGGTCGGGCCAGGACGACATCGCGGTGGGCACGGTGGTCTCGGGTCGGGAACGTTCCGAGTTGGAAGGGCTGATCGGGTTTTTCGTCAACACCCTGGTATTGCGTTCCAAGGTCGATAACGACCAGAGTTTCACCGAGTTCCTGCACACCGTGCGCGAGACGGCGCTGGATGCTTTCGCTTATCAGCAGGTGCCCTTTGAGCGGGTGGTCGATGAACTGGCGCCGGTGCGTGACACCAGCCGGACCCCGCTGTTCCAAGCCATGGTGATCCTGCAGAACGCTCCTGGCCAAGCCCCGGAACTGACCGGGCTGGAAGTGTCGGGGCTGCAGCTGCCGGTGACGACCGCGAACTTCGATATCACCGTGGAATTCCAGGAATCCGGTGATGTGCTGGCCGGTGCGTTGCAGTACAGCACCGATTTGTTTGATGCCGGGACTGTGCGGCGGATGGCGCAGCATTTGTTGGTGTTGTTGGGTGGGATTGCGGCGGATCCGGATCGGCTGGTGGCTGATCTTCCGTTGTTGACTGATGCTGAGCGTGATCGGGTGTTGGTGACGTGGAACGACACTCACCG
>JBGSWT010000356.1:0-3622 GCA_041751815.1 Pseudonocardiaceae bacterium | reverse complement strand
CCGGTGCTGCCGCGGGCGAGATCGTCCTGGCGCTGTACGAGAAGCTCGTCGAGCGCACCATCCGCGAACCCACGTTCATCAGCGACTACCCGGCCGAGGTCAGGCCGCTGGCCCGGGCGCGGATCGACGACCCGCGGCTCGCGGCGGCGTGGGACCTGGTGGTGGGTGGTGTCGAGGTGGCGCCGATCTACACCGAACTCACCGACCCGGTCATCCAGCGGGAGCGGCTCCACGAGCAGTCGTCGCGCGCCGCGGCCGGCGATCCCGAGGCCATGAATCTCGACGAGGACTTTCTGGCGGCGCTGGAACAAGGGATGCCACCCACCGGCGGGATGGGAATGGGCCTGGACCGGCTGGTGATGCTGCTCACCGGCGTCGGTATTCGAGAGACCATCCTGTTCCCGCTGCTGCGCCCGCGCGCGGCGACCGGCCGATGAGCACGAGATGAGCGTCGAGGCACTTCGCGGCGTTCTGGCCGCCTTGGCACCCACTGTGGGCGTGGCCCTGTTGTTCTTCGTGGTGGTGCGCGCCATCGTTCGGGCGGATGCCGCCGAACGGCGGGCCGACGACGAATTCGGACCGGACCGGGGGGCACCGAAGCCCGATAATGGTCAGCGCGCACCGGACGAGGCGGACTAACCGAGTCGGCGATTTGCGTTCGCTGCCCGATGGGAGCACAGTAATCCGCGACGCTCTTTGAGCAGGCGCGGGCACCGACAACGGTCCGCCCGCGTCAGGATGAACAGCAGATGTCCACGCAGCACCATTCCCTGAGGAGTCGGAGTCCATGGCCCAGAAAGTCAGCGTTCAACTGGTGGATGACCTCGATGGCAGCGAGGCCGCCGAGACAGTGACCTTCGGTCTTGACGGGGTGACGTACGAGATCGATCTCTCCACCGGCAACTCGTCCCGGCTGCGCAACTCGTTGTCGGACTATGTCGCGAGTGGGCGCAAGGTCGGTGGCGGAAGCCGTCGGCGCAATGCTCCGGCGGCACCACGCGCCAGTCGGCCCAGTTCCTCGTCGAGCAATGGCGCCGTGGACACCAACAGCGTCCGGGAATGGGCACGGGCCAACGGTCACTCGGTTGCCGACCGTGGCCGCATCAAGGCCGACGTCATTGCTGCCTACACCGAGGCGAACGCCTGAGCCTGGTCGATCCGGTGATCGACGCGGCGCACTGACTGACGGCGCTCCGCCGCGACATCGACAGGGCCCCCACGCGGATTCCGCGTGGGGGCCCTTCGCCGTGTTCAGGCCCTCGGCGTCGAGGTGTCCGTTCGCTCCCGGTCCCGGCGGGTGGTCGCCAGCGAGGTCACGGTGACGACCACGAGGGTGGCGACGATGACACCGAGGCTGAGCAGCGTCGGGATCTCCGGTACGGCCGGCCACACCTCGTGCGCCCAGTGCAGGACGAGCTTCGCGCCGATGAAGAACAGGATGAACGCCAGGCCGTACGACAGGTGGACCAGCTTGGCAAGCGCACCCTCCAGCAGGAAGTACAGGGCGCGCAGGCCCAGCAGGGCGAACGCGTTGGTGACGAACACCAGGTACGGGTCGCCGGTGATCCCGTAGACCGCCGGCACCGAGTCGATCGCGAAGACCAGGTCGGTGACGAGGATCGCGATGACGACCAGCGCCAGCGGGGTGACGGCGCGGACACCGTTGCGGCGGACCGTGAGCCGGCTGCCGTGATAGGTGTCGGTCACCGGGGCGATGCGCCGGGCGAGCTTGACCACCCGCAGCTCGGCGACGTCGATCTGCTTGGTGTGGCCCGACAGCGCCTCGCGCAGGATCTGTACCCCGGTCACGGCCAGGATGAGACCGAACACCAGGAACGCCCAGTCGAACCGCTCGATGGCCGCCGCACCGAGCGCGATAAAGATCCCCCGCAGCACCAGGGCGCCCGCGATGCCGAACAGCAGGACCCGCTGCTGCAGCTCCCGGGGCACGGCGAAGCTGGTCAGCAGCAGGATGAAGACGAACAGGTTGTCGACGCTGAGCGACTTCTCCACCAGGTAGCCGGTGTAGTACTCCAGCCCCCGGTCGCCGCCGTACCGGGTGGCGATGAACACGCCGAAGGCCAGGGGCAGTGCGATGTAGAAGGCCGACCACCCGGCCGCCTCCCGCATGGACACCTCGTGCGGCTTGCGGGTGACGACGAAGTCCAGCGCGAGCAGGGCCAGGACGCCGGCGATCGAGGCGGCCCACAGGGTGGGGGTGCCGATGGATTCGAGCATGAGGTCTCTCCCGTGTTTCGTGCCCGGGGGCACGTCGTGGCGGTCGAGGTCTCCGTCACCCGCGGTAGCGGGCGCCGCCCGGGATCGCGGTGCGATCGTGCTGACCGGGACGGCTCAGGGACGTACTCCCCTCGGCGAGGATGGTAACGGTCGGGCAGTGGTCTTACGCCCACGGCGGAACGGGTCCGTCATCCGGAACGGCAGGTGTGCGGGGGGTAGTTGGGTCGGGTACAGCTACTTCACCACCGGATCCGGCATCCGACCCCTGTCCCGCGCACCCGTCCCGCACTCAGGTAATCGCCCAAGGCTGCCGAAGCCCGTCGGCAGTGTCCGCCCCCTGGGTGACACTGGTTCTGCTGCACGGTTCCACGACCCGCCAGTCCCACCGCTGATCGACAGCTCAGGATCCACCGTCACAGCTCCACCCATGCACCAATGGCCCGCGAGGGAGCGCCATGTTCGAGAGGTTCACAGACCGGGCCCGCCGGGTCATCGTCCTGGCCCAAGAAGAAGCACGGATGCTCAACCACAACTACATCGGGACCGAGCACATCCTGCTCGGCCTGATCCACGAGGGAGAGGGCGTCGCCGCCAAGGCGATGGAGTCCCTGGGCATCTCGCTCGACGCCGACCGCGAGCAGGTGCAGGAGATCATCGGCCGGGGCCAGCAGGCGCCCTCGGGTCACATCCCCTTCACCCCGCGTGCCAAGAAGGTCCTCGAACTCTCCCTGCGTGAGGCCCTGCAGCTCGGCCACAACTACATCGGGACCGAGCACATCCTGCTCGGCCTGATCCGCGAGGGCGAGGGCGTCGCAGCCCAGGTCCTGGTCAAGTTGGGTGCCGACCTCAACCGGGTCCGCCAGCAGGTCATCCAGCTCCTCTCGGGCTACCAGGGCAAGGAGCCGGCGACCGCCGGGGCGCCCAGCGACACGGCCACCCCGTCGGGCTCGCTGGTACTGGACCAGTTCGGCCGCAACCTGACGCAGGCCGCGCGCGAGTCCAAGCTCGACCCGGTGATCGGGCGCGAGAAGGAGATCGAGCGGGTCATGCAGGTCCTCTCGCGGCGGACCAAGAACAACCCGTGCCTCATCGGTGAGCCCGGCGTCGGCAAGACCGCCGTCGTCGAGGGCCTCGCCCAGGCCATCGTGCGGGGCGAGATCCCCGAGACGCTCAAGGACAAGCAGCTGTACACCCTCGACCTCGGCGCGCTGGTCGCCGGGTCCCGCTACCGCGGTGACTTCGAGGAGCGGCTGAAGAAGGTCCTCAAGGAGATCCGCACCCGCGGCGACATCATCCTGTTCATCGACGAGATCCACACCCTCGTCGGGGCGGGGGCCGCCGAGGGCGCGATCGACGCCGCCAGCATCCTCAAGCCGATGCTGGC